>JBBSOJ010000009.1:0-26955 GCA_038259855.1 Flavobacteriales bacterium | reverse complement strand
CATCAATTATTTAAGCGTATGATGAATCCTCAATATGGCTACGGTGGAATGCTTACCATTGATGTTGGCAGTCTCGATCGCGCAAATGAGTTGATGGAATTAATGCAAAAGCGGAATCTTGGGTACTTGGCAGTCAGTCTAGGATTTTATAAAACCTTATTTTCTGCTCCCGGAAGCTCTACATCGTCCGAAATTCCAGAAGAGGAACAGAAGGCTATGGGTTTGAGTGACGGTTTAATTCGGTTTTCAATTGGTTTGGATGCCGATATTCAACGTACCTATGACATGATGAGAGCATGTATGGTGGAATTGAATATTTTGGATTAGTGCTATAAAATCATTATACGCTAATTCAGTTTTCTTAAGTAGCTATCATGAATTGACGCATAGAATTCTATTTAATCTTGAATCATGTTATAGTGACTTCAGTAGATAATAATATATGGCCATTTTGACTCGTCAAGAAATTTCAAAATTTGAAGATTAACTTCTTGAAGTAGTCTTAAAAGATAAAACATCTTGAAATTTTTATGTTGATCCATTTCTCTTGTAAATCGCCCTTTAAGTGGATAATTTGATTTGCAAATGGTTTTACAAAGTTGTAACATTACAAATCATAACTAAAAAGCCAAGAGTTCTGCATGGAAAGCCAAGACATCAAACCCAGAAAACCTCAAGATGAACATACCGTTGAGAATCGAGAACTGAATATCTGGGAAGCACTGATTCCTGTCATTATATTGGTCGTTCTTTTAGCTTATAATGTCTATGCCTTTGGCGATAACGCGCTATCTGGCTCCAATCAATTCATCCTTTTACTGGGTGGTGCCGCCGCTGCTATCGTTGGCGTTTTCAACAAGGTCTCGTTTGACCAAATGATGGAGGAAGTGGCAGAAAACATCAAATCTACTGCTGGCGCCATCCTGATTTTACTGATGGTAGGCGCATTGGCTGGCACTTGGTTGATCAGCGGCATCATTCCAACCATGATTTATTACGGACTTCAAATATTAAACCCGACCATATTTCTGGGAGCTTGCGTCATTATCTGTGCAATCATATCCATTGCCACAGGAAGCAGTTGGACGACATCGGCCACCGTTGGTATTGCACTTATTGGTATCGCCGAAGCGCTTGGCGTTCCATTGGGGATGACTGCTGGAGCTGTACTTTCTGGAGCTTATTTCGGGGATAAATTATCTCCTATGAGTGACACCACTAATTTAGCACCTGCCATGGCAGGTACGGATTTGTTCACGCACATTCGCTACATGCTTTATACGACAGTTCCCACCATTACAATCACATTGATTGTATTTATCATCATCGGTTTGAATCTCGAGCCTAAAGGTGTTGCCGATACCAAAATGATTTTACAGGATATTGATTCCGCACTAACCGTTAGCCCTTGGTTATTTTTAGTACCTGTGATTGTCATTGCCCTTATAGTTAAAAAAACGCCTCCTCTGATTGCTTTGCTAGTCGGCACCTTATTGGGCGCTGTGGCTGCCTTGATTTTTCAACCATCAATAGTGGCAAGTATTGGAGGTGGGTCCACTCTTGATTTTAGCTCGGGATATAAAGGTATTTTGAATGCGATTACTGTAGATACCGCCATACCAACTGACAATGAGGCCCTTCAAGGCCTATTTAAATCTGGTGGCATGAGTAAAATGCTCGGAACTATTTGGTTGATCCTATGTGCTATGGTCTTTGGAGGTATTATGGACGGTATTGGTGCCCTGTCAGTAATCAGCAAAGCTTTATTGAAATTATTTCATACCACGTTTGGATTATTTGCTAGTACTGTAGCTAGTTGTTTAGCTTTAAACATTACCGCCAGCGATCAATATTTGGCGATCGTTGTTCCTGGTAAAATGTACGCCAAAGCATTTAAGGAAAAAGGATTGGCCCCTGAAAATCTATCTAGAACACTTGAAGATTCTGGTACCGTCACTTCGGTTTTGGTTCCTTGGAATACCTGTGGCGCCTATCAAGCAGGCGTCTTGGGTGTTGATACGTTTCAATATGCAGGTTATGCGATTTTTAATTGGTTGAGCCCATTCATGACGTTATTGTTTGCGGCATTTCAAATTAAAATCAAACAACTGACTACTTCCGAAAAGTGATTCTGTAACAATACTAGTCCAGCAATATCAAGTTGGTATTGTTTGAGTCTAAAACATGAAGATTTAATATCTTTTATGGCATTTCCTTGCTAGCATATCCCCAAACTATTTTATCATTGTTTTATATAATTATTTTAAATACTTGTGCAGAGGCGATTCAACTAACTTTGTACTTTAAAATAAATTAAAACATAAAAGACTATGGCATTTGTAGGAAAAAAATTTCCAGATTTAAGCATAAACGCAATGAACGATATGGGCGACACCTTTAAGTTGAACGTCCTTGAAGAAGCAAAAAATAACAATAAAAAAGTGGTATTGTTTTGGTACCCTAAAGATTTTACATTCGTATGTCCTACCGAATTACACGCATTTCAAGCGGCATTGGGCGAGTTTGAAAAACGTAACACCATCGTAATTGGTGCATCATGTGATACTCCAGAGGTCCATTTCGCTTGGTTAAGTACAGCGAAGGACAATGGTGGTATTGAAGGTGTGACCTATCCAATATTAGCTGATTCCAATAGAAATCTCTCTTCAGCTTTAGGAATTCTTGATATTACTGAAGAATCTTACAATGAAGAAACTGGACTCTTTACTGTCGAAGGAGACAATGTAACGTATAGAGCGACTTATATTATTGATGAGGAAGGTACTGTACAACATGAGAGCATTAACAACATGCCTTTAGGAAGAAACGTGAATGAATATTTACGAATCGTTGACGCTTTGACCCATGTACAAGAAAAAGGCGAAGTTTGTCCTGCTAATTGGGAAGAAGGAAAAGAA
Source organism: Flavobacteriales bacterium (assembly GCA_038259855.1). GTDB lineage: Bacteria > Bacteroidota > Bacteroidia > Flavobacteriales > Flavobacteriaceae > JBPOFM01. Next base: position 24,037 of record JBBSOJ010000009.1, on the reverse strand, counting down.
GCCATGGAAGCAAACTCCAAAGGAACTGCAGCTTACCTGAAAGCGCATTTGAACTAATCAAAAAAGGCTTTCAAATTTTAAATTCCAAATTCCAATATATGGTTTATTTTTATTGGAATTTGGAATTTTCATTTCTTAAAATTTAAAATTATGGTACAAGAATTAGAACAAGATAATTTAAAAGAATTAATTTCAAATCACACAACAGTAGTGGTACAGTATTCGGCTGGATGGTGTGGAAACTGTAGAATCATGAAGCCAAAATTCAAAAAACTGGCTACTGAACATGACTCGATAACATTCGTTATGGCCGATGCGGAAAAATTTCCGGAATCACGTAAATTAGCGACTGTAGACAATTTGCCAACTTTTGCGACCTTCAGAAATGGAACGTTAGTAAGTCAGACGCAAACCAATAAGTTTGATGTTTTGAAAGAGTTGGTTGATGAAGTAGCTAATTAATTTAGCTAGTCTATTGTAACCACAACCTCAATTTAATTAAGTATTATGAAATTACCAGTAATTAAACATCTTACACAATTCATTGAAGAGAATGACGAAGATTATTTGGTTGAAACCATTGAGACGTTAGAGAATTTAACGGAAGTGTCTTCACTTAAAGATGAAGAGCTGGATGTTATCGGGGAATTGATCTCAAATATGTATGGCGCTCTTGAAGTTCATAAAATGATTAAATCTGGCACTGATAAAAAAGAAGCCTTAAATAGTTTTATGAAACGGGTTATGGGATCTATAGATTCGTAGTTATCGTAACCAACATATATTTTAAACAAAAAACCACTTCAATCGAAGTGGTTTTTTTTGACTTATTCTGAAATTTATTTTAAATCAAATCGATCAAGGTTCATAACTTTGTTCCAAGCGACCACAAAATCCTTAACAAATTTATCCTGACCATCATTAGCGCCATAAACTTCAGCAATTGCCCGTAGTTCAGTATTAGATCCAAAAATTAAATCCGCGCGTGTTCCTTTGAATGCCAGCTCTCCCGTTTTACGATTGCGCCCTTCAAAATAACGCTCGTCTTCATTGGTTGCTTTCCAAATGTATGCCACATCCAATATCACTTTAAAGAAATCATTGGTTAGGCTTCCGACTGTTTCCGTAAACACACCGTAGCGCGATCCATCATAATTAGCTCCCAAGACACGTAATCCCCCGACGAGCACTGTCAATTCCGGTACTGATAAGGTCAGTAAATTGGCACGGTCAACCAAAAAATCTTCAGCTGCAATCTCGAAATCAGACTTCATATAGTTTCTAAATCCATCAGCCAATGGTTCCAAATATCCAAATGCCTCGATATCTGTTTGTTCTTGAGACGCATCTCCCCGTCCTTGCTTAAAGTCAACATTCAGATCATAACCTGCATTTTTTGCAGCTTGCTCCACCCCTACGTTTCCGCCCAAGACAATTAAATCTGCAATTGAAATCGTACCTTCAAAATTATTTTTTATGGTTTCATACATATCCAATACTTTTGAAAGTTCTTTTGGATTATTGACATCCCAGCTTCTTTGCGGCTCTAAACGCAATCGCCCACCGTTGGCTCCTCCTCGCTTATCCGATCCTCTATAGGTAGATGCTGAAGCCCAAGCGGTTGTTACCAATTGGCTAATAGACAATTTTGATTTCAAAATCATTCCCTTTAAAGTTGATATATCCGATTCACTTAAAATATAATCTACTTTAGGAATAGGATCTTGCCATAACAACTCTTCTGTAGGTACTTCCGGACCTAAATAGCGATCAATTGGGCCCATATCTCTATGCGTTAATTTGTACCAAGCTCTTGCAAAAGCATCCTCAAACGCTTTGTGGTCTTTATGGAAGCGTTTTGAAATTTCGAGATACGCTGGATCCATTTTTAAGGCAATATCAGCAGTGGTCATCATTAAAGCCTGCTTGCCATTGGCCTCACCAGCTCTAGGAGCCATTCGTGCATTTGACGCTGCTGTTGGCGTCCATTGGTGCGCTCCTGCAGGGCTTTTAGTTAATTCCCAATCATAATTTAATAAAACATCAAAATACTGATCATCCCAACGTGTAGGGTTGGGCGTCCATGCGCCTTCAATTCCACTCGTAATGGTATCTTCCAAAACCCCGGTACCAAAAGAGTTTCTCCAACCAAGGCTCATTTCTTCAATACTGGCGCCTGCTGGCTCTACACCCACATATTTACTCGGATCTGCAGCACCGTGCGCTTTTCCAAACGTGTGCCCTCCTGCAACAAGCGCTACAGTTTCTTCATCATTCATAGCCATTCTCCCAAATGTTTCTCTCACATCATGTGCAGAACCTAAAGGATCAGGATTTCCATTTGGTCCTTCAGGATTCACATAAATCCAGCCCATCATGACGGCTGCAAGTGGATCTTCCAGCTTGCCCTCTTTATAACGCTCTTCATTTTCTCCCCACACAGTTTCACTTCCCCAGTAAATATCCTGTTCTGGCTCCCAAACATCCTCTCTACCTCCGGCAAAACCAAACGTAGGAAAGCCCATCGATTCTAGAGCACAATTCCCAGCCAATACCATCAAATCTGCCCAAGAAATCTTGTTACCATATTTTTGTTTTATAGGCCATAGCAATAGTCGTCCCTTATCTAAATTACCATTGTCTGGCCAGCTATTGATGGGTGCGAATCTTTGGTTACCCGATGCTGCGCCACCGCGACCATCACCTACACGATACGTACCCGCACTGTGCCATGCAAGTCTTATCATAAACCCGCCATAATGACCATAGTCTGCCGGCCACCATTCTTGGGAATCTGTCATTAATTTTAATGTATCTCTCTTTAATTCATCAAAGTCAAGGCTATTAAAAGCATCTGCATAATTAAAATCCTCACCCATCGGGTTGGATTGGGCAGAATGCTGGCGTAGAATATTAAGTTTCAATTCATTTGGCCACCAATCTCTATTTTTGACCCCGCCTCCTGCGGTATTTTTTTGAGTTCCGCTTAAGAAAGGACATTTTGCTGTACTTTCATTAATATCGAAATTCTTTCCTTGTGGTGCTTCATCAGTATGTTCCATTCTTTAATTTTATAAGATTCGTATGATATAAAGTTAAAACTAACTAATCAAATAAACATTGAAACCAATCTTTAAATAATATGTTATAATTGATAAAATTTATTAGCATAAAAAAACCGCTTCAGAATTAACTGAAGCGGTTCAGGATTATACAGTATAACCCTATCTATAAATTACTAATTATTGCTTTGGTAACAAAACGGCATCCACAACATGGATTACACCGTTAGACTGATTCACATCAGCAATGGTTACTTTGGCGCTTGCTCCATTTTCATCAACGATATAAACCGCACCATTTTTTACAGTAGCAGTCAATGTTCCTCCACTTACCGTTTTGATCTGTGCTTTTCCACCGCCATCAGTAATCAATTTTGTAACAGATGTTGCATCAAATTTCCCAGCAACTACATGATACTTCAAAATTGTTTGTAACATCTCTTTATTTTCTGGCTTCAATAAAGTTTCAACAGTACCTTCTGGTAAATTTTTAAAAGCTTGATTTGTTGGGGCGAAAACAGTAAAAGGTCCGTCACTTGCCAAAACATCCACTAACTCTGCAGCTTTAACAGCAGCTACTAATGTAGTATGGTCTTTAGAATTCGACGCGTTTTCAACGATATTCTTGTTAGGATACATTTCTGCACCACCTACCATTTTAGTTTCCTCTTTCATTTTTTCGCTTTTCACATAGCCATCTTTCTTCATCACTTTTTTGTCTTGAGCAAAAAGCCCTTGTCCAATGAATAATGAACCTGTTAACATTGCAATACTTAAAATTCTTGTTGTTTTCATAATAATTGTTTTAATAGTTTGAATGATTGTTTCTATATTCTTATATACGTTAAAGATATTCTAATGGTTTTTTATGTATATTTTGTTTAACAAACAATTAACTTACGTTAAACAAAATATAGGTTTTGGAACCCAACCGACTGATTAATCTTGCTCGATATGAGAAAAAAAGTGTTACAAATACTAAATATTTGAAGTTTAAAGCGTTTTAGTTGAAATGCAAAAATTTTTTAAAGCCCAAGATTGAGCCCTTATATAGCAGAAAGAAAGAAGAATATATCTTACAAAGTAGTGTCTTATGGAAACTATAAATAAATGGGAGAGGACAATGACGCTTATTCTTGAGTAAGCAATTATTTTATTAAATAAATGTAAAAAAAAGGTCCTTATTAAAAGGACCATTTTGTTTAGGCAGTAACCGCATACATTTTATCACGCAGCTCTTTAATTTTTTTATCATCCATATAATCATCAAATGTCATATAACGATCTATAATTCCATTAGGTGTTAGCTCAATCACGCGATTAGCTACAGTTTGTGCGAATTCATGATCATGCGTTGTAAACAGAACCGTTCCTTTGAAATTTTTAAGTGAGTTATTGAATGCTGTAATGCTCTCCAGATCGAGGTGGTTTGTTGGTTCATCTAGCATCAAAACATTCGCGCGGATCATCATCATTCTGCTCAACATGCAACGCACTTTCTCACCACCGGACAACACATTGGATGTTTTTAATGCTTCTTCACCGCTGAATATCATCTTACCAAGGAAACCACGAATGTGAACTTCTTCCCGTTCTTCTTCAGTGGTTGCCCATTGACGCAACCAATCAACCAGCGTAAGCTTCTCTTCAAAGAACGAGCTATTATCCAATGGCAAATAAGATTGAGTGGTGGTGATTCCCCAAGAATAGGTCCCTACATCCGCTTTTTCGTAACCATTGATAATCTGATAGAAAGCAGTTGTCGCTCTTGAATCTCTTGAGTAAACAACTACTTTCTCTCCTTTATTTAAATTGATGTCGATATTTTGAAATAACATTTCACCATCAGTTGATGCCGCCAGGTTACTGACATTCAAAATTTGATCGCCAGCTTCTCTATCTCTTTCAAAAATAATTGCAGGATAGCGCCTGCTCGACGGTTTTATATCAGAAATATTTAATTTATCAATCATCTTTTTACGACTCGTTGCTTGTTTTGATTTCGCAACGTTAGCTGAAAAGCGCCGTATAAATTCCTCTAATTCTTTTTTCTTCTCCTCGGCTTTTTTATTCTGTTGAGAACGTTGTCTCGCCGCTAATTGAGAAGATTCATACCAAAATGTATAATTCCCCGAAAAGTGATTGATCTTTCCGAAATCGATGTCTGAAATATGAGTACAAACAGAATCCAAAAAGTGCCTATCGTGCGAAACCACGATCACGCAGTTTTCATAATTTGCCAGAAAATTTTCTAACCAATTGATAGTTTCATAATCCAAATCATTGGTAGGCTCATCCATGATCAAAACGTCCGGATTTCCGAATAAGGCCTGTGCCAAAAGCACACGTACTTTTTGCTTTCCATCCAGATCTTTCATCAATGTATAATGATGATCTTCCTTAATGCCAAGACTCGAAAGCATTGCTGCGGCATCACTGTCTGCATTCCACCCATTCATTTCTTCAAATTGCACTTGAAGATCCCCTATTTTCTCTACATTCTCATCACTATAATCCGCATATAATGCATCAATTTCACTTTTCAAATCATATAGCGGCTTGTTCCCCATCATTACGGTTTCCAATACCGTGTGGTCGTCATATACATTATGATTCTGCTCAAAGACAGACATGCGCTTTCCTTTTTCCAAATGCACATGGCCTGATGTTGGATCCATTTTGCCTGACAATATCTTTAAAAATGTCGATTTGCCCGAACCATTGGCACCGATGATGCCATAACAATTTCCTTGGTTAAAAGCGGTATTGACCTCGTCAAAGAGGATTCGCTTACCAAACTGAACAGAAAGATTAGATACTGATAACATAATGTTTAAATTTTGTGCAAAAATAGTTAAAACCATTCACATCAAAAAACATATAAATTGTGTCTAAAACATTTAACAACGCCTTAACAAGGGCATCAGGTAACAACTGTTATTTTTGTTCAACCATTTAAGACGACCGACCTCCCTTATATGATTATACAAGCCCGTTTATTAATAATTTTTATGTTATCAATAGTTTTTGGATGCAATGACATGTCCAAGGACGAGGATGCTTATGTTTATTTTGGAGGAGAAATCATCAACCCGAATAATGATTACGTTATTCTTTCAAGCCCTGATGAGACGTCAGATACACTATACTTAAATGATCAGAATCGATTTATCATAAAACTGACTGATTTCAAACCAGGCCTATATACATTCATCCATGGGGAAAACCAACGCGTGTTATTGGAAGCCAATGATAGTATCATGGTTAGATTGAATACTGTTGATTTTGATGAATCCTTGGTATTTACAGGAAATGGCGCTAGAAAAAACAATTTCTTAATATCGGCATATCTCGAAAATGAAGACGACAATAAGCGTGTCATGCGAAATATGTGGGACATGGAGCCTACCATATTTGAAACGACACTTAATAAGGATAGAGATCGAAAATTGAAAGCATTGAAAGAGTTTACTTTTGAAAAAGAGTACTCCGATCTGTTCAAATCGATTGCAGAAAGCAATATCAATTACGATTATTACTATTATAAAGAACTGTACCCATTCAGCTATTATGGTTACAACAATCTCATTCACTATAAAGATTTACCCGAAGATTTCTATAATTATAGATCAAAAGTTGATTATAATAACGAAGATTTAATTGGTCTGTTTCCTTACACGAAATTTCTATTCAACCATTTTAATAATTTGGCTTTAGAGAAGTATTATGAAAATGCATCCCATAATGTGATATTTGATAAAAAATCGGCCGTTTATAATTTAGAAAAACTCCGCTTAATGGATAGTTTGATTTCAAATCCAACCATTAAGAATCATCTCCTGAAATTTACAGCAAGAGATTTTATCTTGTTAAGTGAAGACAGTTCTGAAATTAAGGAGGTTTACAAATCATATGCTGAAAAAAGCACAGACGCCGAGGACAAGACCTATATAAAAACGTTAGTTGAATCCGTGGGCAAACTAAAACCAGGGAATGCATTACCTTATATAAATTTATTGGCTTTTGATAATTCTCAAACCGCATTGTCTGATTTAATAAAGAAACCTACTGTCGTCTATTTCTGGTCTTCAAATCTACCGGTTCTTTTAAGAAACAGTCACTACAAGGTCAATTTACTTAAAGCTAAATATCCTAACGTTACTTTTTTAGCGATCAATATTAATGATGATGATATCGAACATTGGAAAGGCTTATTTACTAAATACAGACTTGATACCGACAATGAATACCACTTTGTAAACCCAACCGAAGCCATGAATCAATTGGCAATCAGTTCTGTCAATCGATCTATTTTATTGGATGCTGATGGTAAGATCATCAACTCAAATGCTTTGTTATTTGCTTCTGAATTTGAGGAGCAATTAGACTTGTTGACACATAAAAAATAAGGCTCACAACTAGTAGTAGTGCGAGCCTTTTTTTATGTTGTCTAAACCGTGTTTTTTTAGTTTCCTTTTTTGTAATCAGCCAAGAATTTCTCCAAGCCAATGTCCGTTAATGGATGGTTCAATAATCCTGTAATGGAGCTTAAGGGACCTGTCATGACGTCGGCTCCTAATTTGGCGCAGTCTATAACGTGCATTGTATGACGAACTGATGCTGCTAGAATTTCAGTCTCAAAGCCATAATTGTCGTAGATCATTCTAATCTCTGCAATTAAATTCAATCCATCGGTAGAAATATCATCCAAACGACCAATAAATGGAGACACGTAAGTTGCGCCTGCTTTCGCTGCCAATAACGCCTGACCCGCTGAAAACACTAATGTCATATTAGTTTTAACACCTTTATCACTAAAATATTTACAAGCCTTGATACCGTCCTTGATCATTGGAAGTTTTACAACAATTTGCTCATGTAAATCCACCAGCGCCTCACCTTCCTTCACCATGCCCTCAAAGTCCGTTGCAATAACTTCTGCACTCACATCGCCATCCACAAGATTACAGATGTCAACATAATGTTTCAAAATTTTGTTGGTTCCTGTGATTCCTTCTTTCGCCATAAGTGAAGGATTGGTAGTGACACCATCTAAAATACCCATATCTTGGGCCTCTTTAATTTGCTCTAAATTCGCTGTATCGATAAAAAATTTCATGAATCTGTTTGTTTGTTTTAAATGAATTGTTGGACCTCGAAGTATCGAGACTGTAAAGTTACAATTTATAATGTTTCATTAAGATATTTTCATACACCTTATCTGGAAGCAATCGTTTTAAAACAATTGAAAATTTTTGCATAAACTCTCCTACTTTATAATGAACTCGAGGCTCATCGGTCACTATGATGTCATGAAGCGCTTTGGCCATTAATAAGGGATCTTTACCAGCATCAACGTGCTCGTCCATCATTTTTAACGTGTTTCCATAAGACGTTTTATATGGAGATTGGTCTAAAACTGGTGCATGATAGCGACCTGCAGCAATATTAGTTGCGAAATCACCAGGCGCCACGTTCGTCATTTTAATATTAAAATCCTTAACCTCCATTCGCATGGCTTCTGTTATTAATTCTAAAGCGCCCTTGCTTGCACTATAAACGCCTCTATAGGGTAATCCCATATAGCCTGCGATCGACGTAATATTAATGATCAATCCTGAATTTTGGCTGCGCATGTGAGGCATAACAGATTTAATCACATTGATGGGTCCGAAAAAATTTGTTTCAAAATTCCGTTTGATTTCTTCCATCGGTATTTCTTCTACGGGGCCTGTGATTCCTGCGCCGGCATTATTGATTACAACATCTAAACGACCAACAGCATCGATAACTGTCTGAATCGCCTTTTGAATGGAAGTCACATCCGATACGTCCAATTGAATTAATTGGAATTTGCTATCTGTATAGTTCTGTGGATGTCTGCTGGTGCCAAAAACCATAAAGCCTTTCAGCGTTAAAAATTCGCCTACAGATTTCCCGATTCCTGAAGAACCACCTGTTATTAAAACAACTTTAGACATGTTATAAATTGATATATTTTGAATTCAGTTTATAAATGATTCAAAAATACAATATAATCTGAAGGTTGTTTAAAAAAGCGATTGTTTAAAGAAGAAGTAAAATGTGTTGAATGATATGCCTGCGGATGCAGACTTTTGGGCATAAAAAAATGGCAAGCTACCTACATCACACCGCTACGACCATTTACCTTTGCTGCGTTCCCGCCCTGGAGGGTTCAACAGGAGCTGGTTGTGTAGGACTTGCCGATGCAAAGATACAATCTTTTAATACTTTCGCAATTTTTTTTTAAACTGAATTTAATTAAATAACTTGCTTAAAAATTAAAGCTCCTTATGTCTTTTTCTAAACTTTTTATAATCACAACCTTAAGTATTTTCCTGTCGGCTTGTGGTAATTCTGATTCCAAAAAAAATAATCTTTCTATTTCCACAAATGCTGATAAAAACACTATAAAATTAGGTGATGATTTAAAATTATCCTTAAATAATCCAAAGAATTTAGATATTAAATCGGTAACCTATCAACTGAATGATAAGGAGATCCAAGACGCTTTCGTAGTGGATTCAAAATTGGGAGAACAAACCATTACGGCTAAAGTGACATTTGGAGATTCGACAGAAGACATTACAACAACCATCATTGTGTTGAATAATGAAGCTCCTAAAATATATTCCTATAAAATTGTCAATGAATTTCCGCACGATATTACATCTTACACACAAGGATTAGAATTTTATAAGGGCGTACTCTACGAAAGTTCTGGTCAGTATGGTGAGTCCAAACTGCGAAAAATAGATGTCAGTACTGGTCAAGTTGTAACGAGCATTCCTCTTGGCGATCAATATTTTGCCGAAGGCTTGACTGTTTTAAATGACCAATTGTTTCAATTGACATGGCGTGAAAATACAGGTTTTATATACGACATAGCAACTTTAGAAAAAACAGGAACCTTCAAATATGGACAAAGTAAAGAAGGTTGGGGCTTGTGTAATGATGGAAATTTTTTATACAAATCAGACGGGACGGATAAAATCTGGACATTGGATCCTTCAAATTTCACAGAGCAGGGTTATATACAGGTTTATACCAATAATGGCAAAATTGCCAGCCTTAATGAGTTGGAATGGATCAATGGAAAGATTTATGCCAATATTTACCAGCGTAATGGCGTTGCCATCATCAATCCTAAAAATGGTGCCGTTGAAGGTGTAATTGATTTTTCTCCTTTAAAAGAAATGGTCACGCAGCATCCTGATTTAGATGTCTTGAACGGGATCGCGTTCAATGAGGAAACCAATACTATTTTTGTGACGGGCAAGGATTGGGATAAATTATTTGAAGTTGAAGTATTTATAAAATAAGATGCAGACATTTGAAAAACACATCGTAGTCTCACAAGACGATTTGGATAACCTTAATCACGTCAATAATGTGCGCTATGTACAATGGGTGCAAGATATCGCAGAAGAACATTGGAAATCAAAGACCTCTAAAGAAATCCAAGATGCATATTTTTGGATCTTATTAAAACATTCCATTGATTATAAAAATCCCGCAATTCTAGGAGATGTCCTAAAAGTGGTCACTTTCGTAAAAAAAGCAGAGGGCTTAAGAACGGTTAGAATCGTTGAGATTTATGATAAAACCTCTGAAAAACTTATAATTTCTTCAGAAACAGTGTGGTGTTTTATGAGCTCAAAAACGCAAAAACCATCCCGAATTACTCAAGAAGTATTTGATCTATTTAGTTAGCGAATGATCAAAAGGCGTGTTAAATCTTCTTAACGAACGCAGTATTTTCATATAAATAACATTTATTTGGATAACTTAAAAATGATCCATCTGGTGAGAAAATTATTTTTACTCTCTTTTTTATGTATCTCGCTATACAGTTTTTCACAAACTATTAAAGGCAGAGTTTATGATGACGAAGCCATCGTTACAGGTGCGCAACTCATCAACACTTCTCAAATGATTTCAGGCTATACAAATACGCAAGGCTACTTTGAGCTAGAAGCTAAAGTAGGAGACGTATTGATCTTGAAATCATTATTTCACCATGAACAAACTTTAGTTCTCAAAGCAAGAGATTTTGAAGAACTAATGGTGATAGAATTAAAAAAGGCTGTCAATGATTTGGAAGAAGTTCTCATTACCAAAGCACCAGATTTTAAGCCTTTTGATGCTATAGAAGCCAACACAATTTTAAAAAACCAAATTCTTGAAGATATTAAGCGCAATCCGCATCTATACCCAGACAATTCAGCCTTAAAAGGCAATATTTTTGGTGTTATCGGGCTTGTAACGAAATTATTCAAAAGTAAAACACCCAAAGAACCGTCCGAAACTTATGCTTCATATAATGATCTTTTAAGTCTCTTTGAAAAGGATACATATTTCAATGAAAGATTTTTAAGAATCGAACTTAATATCCCCACCGACACTAAACACCTATTCTTCCAATTCTGTGAAGCTCATGCCATAAAATCAAGGTTATTATTGGTGGAAAATAGATTCCTGCTTTTAGATATCCTTTTAAATTGTAGTAATGAATTTTTAATAATATTGGCTGAAAGTCAAAAAGAATAAGTTTTCAATTTATTTACCCTGTTTGATACTATATCATAATTTCAAAAGTTATATTTTTGACCATACTTTTTTAATATGAAAAGACTATTGACTTTCATCATTACCTTGTCTGTTTTGATCCTTTGGAGTTCATGTAGAAATGATTTCGAATTTGAACCGAGTACAGGATCACTTCAATTTTCAAAAGACACGGTGTACCTCGATACCGTTTTCACTAACATCGGATCCAGCACTTACAACCTTAAAGTTTACAACAGAAGTGATACTGATATTGTCATTCCAGCGGTGCGTTTGGCTCAAGGTGAAGCTTCCAATTACCGGCTGAATGTGGATGGTATGGCAGGTAAGGAATTTCAGAATGTAGAATTACTAGCAAAAGATAGCATGTTCATTTTTGTGGAGACAACCTTCAATATTCAAGATGTTGTGGCAGCTGACAATCAGTTTTTATATACCGATGCGATTGAATTTGATAGTGGTGCCAATCTTCAAAAAGTAGAACTGGTAACCCTTGTAAAAGATGCTGTTTTTATTTTCCCGAATAGAGACTCTCAAGGCATCGCCGAAACGTTGGTTTTTGATACTGATGGTGATGGGACTGTAGAGGAAACTACTTTGCCTGGCCGATTTCTTGAAGATTCAGAACTGACTTTCACCAATGAAAAACCGTATGTAATTTACGGTTATGCTGCCGTCAACGACGGAAAAACATTGACAATTGATGCTGGAGCACGGGTTCACTTTCATGCTAATTCTGGCTTATTGATTACCAATAATGCCACATTGGACGTGAATGGAGAGGAAAGTGTTGATGCAATTGAAATGGAAAATGAAGTGTTTTTTGAAGGCGATCGATTAGAACCGCTTTACGAAGATATTCCAGGTCAATGGGGAACTATCTACCTTTTTACTGGCAGTGTTGCCAATACCATAAATCATGCTACCATCAAAAATGCCACGGTAGGGATACTTGCGGAAAATAATCAGAATGCACCTGTTGATAAACTAACTATTACAAACTCGCAAATCTATAATTCGAGCAATTTTGGAATTTTGGGGCGTGCGACCTCTATTACTGCAGAAAATGTGGTGATCAATAAAGCGGGGCAATCTTCTTTTGCCGGAACATTTGGAGGTAATTACAATTTTACGCAGTGTACGATTGCCAACTATTGGACCAATAGTTTTAGACAGTTTCCAGCGCTGCTTCTAAATAATTTTTTGGTTGATGAAAACAATGCTATAATCACCAACGATCTGTCAGAAGCCAATTTCAACAACTGTATAATTTACGGAAATGATAATCCGGAGTTTACTATTGAAGAAGAGGATGGTGCTTTGCTTAATTTTAAATTTACGAATTGCTTGTTGCGCTTTCAAAACACTAATAACATTCCAACGGGAGACAACTATAATTTTGACAATATAGAGTTGTATGATTCTATACTACTCAATCAGGATCCCTTATTCAAGGATGCAAACGCCAATCAAATGTCCATTTGTTTAGATTCACCTGCAATTGAACGCGGTAGCTCATTAGTATCGACGCTTTTTAATACCGACATCACTGGAGTGAACAGAACCACTCCTCCAGATCTAGGAGCTTATCAAAATGGAGATTGCGACAATTAAAAAAACCTGAAAACAATTGTCTTCAGGTTTAAAATCTATTTCTCATATTTTTTGATCTCAAACAAACAACGCTCTTCCACTCATCATTGCGTTCACCTGTTGTTTGACGGCGACTAACTTATCTTCATTTTGGAAGTTGCTGATAACGTCGTCAATAAGTTCAACAATGGTATCCATATCCTTTTCCTTGAGGCCTCTCGTCGTAATCGCTGGAGTTCCAACGCGAATTCCCGATGTTACAAATGGTGATTTGTCATCAAATGGCACCATATTTTTATTAACTGTGATATCTGCTTTCACCAAGGCTTGCTCCGCATCCTTACCTGTAAGATTTTTATTTCGAAGATCAATCAGCATCATGTGATTTTCTGTGCCTCCTGAAATAATATTGTAATCTTTGGCAACAAACGCTTTTGCCATGGCAGATGCATTGTTTTTCACCTGTAACATATAATGTAGAAAATCATCCGTTAAAGCTTCTCCAAAAGCAATGGCCTTCGCTGCGATAATATGTTCTAAAGGACCGCCTTGGTTGCCTGGAAAAACTCCTGAATCCATCAATGAAGACATCATTCTTAAATTGCCTTTAGGCGCTTTCATTCCAAATGGGTTCTCAAAATCCGTCCCCATCATAATCATTCCTCCCCGAGGACCTCTTAATGTCTTGTGTGTAGTCGTTGTAACAATGTGGCAATGTGGCATCGGATCATTCAAAATTCCTTTTGCAATCATTCCCGATGGATGTGAAATATCTGCCAATAAAATAGCGCCAACACTGTCGGCAACCTCTCTAAATTTTTTAAAATCGATATCTCTTGAATAAGCAGAGGCGCCTGCTATAATCAGTTTTGGCTGTTCTTTTTTAGCGGTATGCTCTAATTGATCATAATCTATTAAGCCCGTTTCTTTATCTACACCATAGAAGTAAGGATCGTAGAGTTTACCCGAAAAATTGACGGGCGACCCATGCGTTAAATGTCCACCATGCGATAAATCAAAACCCAGAATCTTATCACCAGGCTTTAAGCACATAGAAAAAACGGCTGTGTTGGCCTGACTCCCAGAATGCGGCTGAACGTTGACGTATTCTGCGCCAAAGAGTGTCTTTGCCCTATCAATGGCAATTTGCTCTACTTCATCAACAATCTCGCAGCCTCCATAATAACGTTTTCCCGGATAGCCTTCCGCGTATTTATTAGTGAGCACAGATCCTGCAGCTTCCATCACTTGGTTACTGACAAAATTTTCTGAAGCAATTAGCTCCAATCCGTGCAATTGACGCTCTTTTTCAGCTTCTATAAGTTCAAAAATCTGTTGATCACGTTCCATATTTCAAGTTTTTTTCCATCCTAAAAAGGCCTGGTTTCTATTTTATTTTTAAGATTCCCTAGATTACAAACCTTCATTTTTTAAAGGGCCTTTAATTTTATTCAAAAATAATAAAAGCCTTGGTCAATATCGATAAAAATCACCTATTTCATTGCAAAACAAGTAAAATTGCTATCCCATAGAAAGACTATAATTTTAAGTATTTTTTATAGGGTTAAATTAAAAATATTATGTAGGTTTGAATGCAAATACTCACTAACAAAAAACGAACCATATGCCATTATCAGCTAATAATCCGGACCGAACATCATGGCTTCATGTTGGAAAAAATTCTGATTTTCCGATACAGAATATCCCTTTCGGTGTTTTTCTAACAAGAGACGATATCATTACCATTGGAACACGTATTGGAGATACCGCTATCGATTTGGGTGCTTTACATCAATTGGGCTATTTTGAAGGCATTCCTTTAACTGATGATATATTTCTTCAAGATACCTTAAATGATTTTATCGCTGATGGAAGAAAAACATGGCGAGCAGTTAGAAATCGTATTGCGGAAATTTTCGATAGTAATAATACGACCCTAAAAAATAATATAAAGCATAAAGAAACGGTATGTTTCCGATTGGATGAGATCGAAATGCAATTACCGATTCAGGTTGGTGATTATACCGACTTTTATTCTAGTATAGAGCATGCAACCAATGTCGGTACTATGTTTAGAGATCCTGACAACGCGTTATTGCCTAATTGGCTGCACATTCCGGTCGGTTATCATGGTCGAAGTTCATCTATTATTCCTTCAGGCATTCCTGTTCACAGACCACAAGGTCAAACGATGCCAAATGATGCGACCGAACCTGTCTTTGGACCATCGAAAATGATAGATTTCGAATTGGAAATGGCTTTCATTACAACCGATGCCAATGATTTAGGTGAGCCAATACCTGTAAATGAAGCCGAAGAATATATTTTCGGATTGGTTTTATTTAACGATTGGTCGGCTCGCGACATTCAGAAATGGGAGTATGTGCCCCTTGGACCGTTTTTAGCAAAAAACTTCGCATCGTCCATGTCCCCTTGGATTGTGACGCTTGATGCACTAGATCCTTTTAAAGTTGAAAGTCCTAAACCGATAAAACCCTTATTGCCCTATTTACAATCTAAAGGTAAAAAGAGTTATGATATCAATCTAGAAGTGGCAATTCGTCCTAAAAATGCTAAAGAATCCATTGTTACAAAATCTAACTTTAAGCATATGTATTGGAATATGTCTCAACAGTTAGCTCACCATACCGTTAATGGCTGCCCTGTAAATTCGGGTGATATGATGGGAAGTGGAACAATTTCAGGACCAACTGAAGATTCATATGGCTCTATGTTAGAGTTGACTTGGCGCGGTGAAAAACCTTTGAAAATGAAGGACGGAACTGAACGTAAATTCATTGATGACAATGATACGGTTATTATGCGCGGCCACTGTGAAAAAGATGGAACGCGTATAGGATTTGGAGAAGTTTCAACACAATTACTACCTATATATAATCCGAAGAAAAAAAAATAATATCATATATTAAAAATATATAAAAGCACGAAAATCAACTAAACACTGAATTTCGTGCTTTTTTTGTTCTACACAAGGTCTAATTTCGCACTTCTTATTCGTTATCACTTTATACTATAGTGACTCATTTTCACTATTGGCACGTATTTTGGATTTCTCATTTTATATAAACCAATAAAATCCAGAATCATGAAAAAATTTCTACTCCTATCCGTCATTTTCATATCACTTATATCATGTAGTGGTCGAAAACAAATCGAGAAAGCACTTCACTCTGGAAATTATGACCAAGCCATAGAAGTCGCTATCGCTAAATTAACCACTAACAAAGACAAACAAAGAAAGCAAGAACATATCATCATGTTGAAAGATGCATATATAAAGGCAGTGGAGCGCGATTTAAGTGTGATTGACCATCTTAAAAAAGATGGTAATGATCATCAACTCAAGACGATTTACGATCGATATCTTACTCTTGATGCCCGCCAAAATGCGATTCGTCCATTACTTCCATTACATATTGGAGGCAATTCAGTGAGTTTTGAATTTAATGATTACAGCGATATGATTATTGAATCCCGAAATTCTGTTGTTGATTTTATGTATGATGAAGGCCTGAGTCTATTAGAAAAAGATAGCAAAGCTGATATACGAGAAGCTTATGAAATCTTTAAATACATCGATAACCTCCATCCTAATTATGAAGATACCGCTGGTTTAATTCGAGAGGCACGAGAACGAGGGACTGAATTTGTGAGAGTTACTATAGAAAACCATACTGAACAGATCATCCCTAAACGATTGGAAGAAAATTTATTGGATTTTGACACTTATGGTCTTAATCAGTTTTGGGTGGTGTATCATGCCCACGAAAACTTAAATATCATATATGATTATGCAATGACATTGCAATTAAAACAAATCCATATTTCAGCAGATGAACTCCACGAGCGTCAACTTACAAGAGAAAGACAAATCATCGATGGTTGGAAATATCAATTGGACGCAACTGGAAATGTCCTGAAAGACAGT
Source organism: Flavobacteriales bacterium (assembly GCA_038259855.1). Classification (GTDB taxonomy): domain Bacteria; phylum Bacteroidota; class Bacteroidia; order Flavobacteriales; family Flavobacteriaceae; genus JBPOFM01. Next base: position 6,844 of record JBBSOJ010000009.1, on the reverse strand, counting down.
TTGGGTAACGACGTGAAAATTGATAATGTCATTAATGTTAGAGCGAGGTATTTTGAATTCAATCAATTAAAATCAACTCAACTGTTGGCGGATCTCGTTTTTATTGATCTTAAAAAAAATGAAATTTTGGATACCTTTCCCATTGATAGTGAGGTTATTTTTGAGAATAGATATGCAACCATTAGAGGCGATGAGCGCGCATTAGATGCTAAAGAGTTGCGTTATTTGAACAATCCAAGACTGTATTTTCCTGATGATACGCAAATGATATATGATACGGGAGAACATCTTAAATTGAAATTAAAAGATATCATAAGTAATTACAGGGATACTATTTAAAATACGTTGAAGACCGTACACCTTCGCTGAATTTGAAACTGTACTTGAAAAAGCACTTTTTTAAAGTTAAAATTATATACACTTAAACAGTAACATTTTTGACTTGTAAAAAGCATTTTTTGTGTTTAAAAGAGTAAATTTTAGCAATAACTGCAATTCTATTAGAAAAAATCATTGTAAGCTTGTGAAATCATTCTATTAAACTTACTTTTAACCTCAACGAATCATAAAACTTAAAAAACATGGAAGCATATTGTGTAAAGTGCAAAACAAAAAGAGAAATGAAAGATGCTGCTGAAACTACAATGAAAAATGGTAGAAAAGCAATGAAAGGTAAATGTCCAGTTTGCGATACTGGGATGTTCAGAATCATGGGAAAAGCCTAATCACTTCTTCAAAAAACTTAAAAAAGCTCCCAAATTTATTTGAGAGTTTTTTTTTTGCACCTACTCTATCCTTCAACTAACGAAATAGCGAATATCTCAATGTTATCACTTAAACTATATCGTTATTTTCAGCTTCTTTGATAATCAATCGCAAATAATTTTTTATTGATATAATTTCAAAAGATCCCTCTTTTTAACGTAATTACAGATTTTATGATCTTGTTTTGTCGTGGTTTCACCTATACAATACCATAACATTGTAGGTCACAATTTTATTTCTAAAAATAATTTTCATCGTTATTTTATGTAACTTTACGCTTTATCAACAAAATTGTGCGCTTTAACTAATTTATCTTCATGTATGGTAGATTTAGTATATTGCACCCATAAAACCAATCGATTATGTCTTAAATTGCACCACTATAAAAATTGATTAATAGCCCTTGAGTAATTTTTATAAATCATTTAATTGAATGGAAAATTTATACCTATCTGCATTAGTTACCCTCGTTGGCTCTTTCATATTAATATTTTTATTTATACCAAAAATCATTTGGATTGTAAGTAGTCGGGATTTGATCGACGACCCAAATCATAGAAGTTCCCATAAAAAATCAACGCCAACTATGGCTGGAGTTGCTTTTTTCCTTACACTTATATTCGGAATTAACTTTATAGGCCGCTGGGATATTGATGCCATTGGAATCAATCTCATAGCATCAGTAACACTCGTATTTGCGATCGGACTGAAAGATGATTTGGTCATGTCTTCACCAAAAGCTAAAGTGGGAGGCGAACTTCTTGCGATCTCATTCGTACTCTTTAATAGTGGACTGCAAGTGGCATCTTTGGATGGATTTCTTGGCTTGCAAAATATCCCAATGATTGTCTCCTATGTATTGATTACACTCATGATTTTAACCATTATCAATTCGTACAATATGATCGATGGTATTGATGGTTTGGCTTCTATTATTGGTGTGGTAATCTTTGGGGTTTTTGGAACCATCTTTTTTATTACTGGCTACAATTTTTATTTCCTATTGTGTTTGTGTTTAATTGGAATTCTAACAGCTTACTTGCGTTATAACTTTTCATCCAAAAAGAAAATCTTTATGGGAGATACCGGTTCATTGATTATCGGATTTTGTATTGGATTTTTAGCTCTCAAGTTTTTATCTCTTGATGCAAGCTCCTTGTCCAAACTTTCTTTTAGACCAGAAAACAAATTATTTGCAATTGCTGCCATTTTTTACATACCGTTATTCGATACATTGCGTGTTATTGGTGTTAGATTGCTTCAGAAAAAAAGTCCGTTTTTTCCTGACAATAATCACATTCACCATATCTTGATTGATTCTGGGTTGAAACATTACCAGGCTAGTATGTTTTTAGGGTTTTTAAACTTGTCGCTTGCTATTTTATTTATCTCATTATCCACCTATTTTAATAGTATACAGATGCTAGGATTTTTGGTTGTTTCTTTCGGAGCATTATTGATCATTTTTCATCAACTTAAAATAAATATTAAGTCTAAAAATAAGTTTGGCCATTTAGTCAGAGCAATTCAGTTTCTGTTTTAATTGAATCAAATGAAAAGGAATATTTATAAATATTATAATTCAAATTATTATAAATAGTCGTTTCACCACTCCCTCTATTTTTATATCAACCTGACTGTGATGAATACAGTCTAAAAGCAGACCATAAATATCTGTTTAAATGATAAAAACAACAGAACTTTAAATGGTCAAAACATTTATACGCCAATAAATTACAGCCCCAATGTCATGATAAAATTAAATACGTCGTTAACATTGGGATCAACTTAAAATATAAAATAAACCAAATAACATGCTTGACAATAAATCAGTATTAATTACAGGAGGCACAGGGTCTCTAGGAAAAGCTTTGACAGCCAATATTTTAAAAAAATATCCCAATATTAAGCGACTAGTCATCTTTTCTAGAGATGAGCAGAAGCAATTTCAAATGGCTCAAGACTATCCGACCTCAACATATCCTCAAATGCGTTTTTTTATAGGGGATGTTAGAGATAGAGAACGTTTAGTACGCGCCTTTTCGGGAATTGATTATGTCATCCATGCTGCCGCAATGAAACATGTTCATATTGCAGAATACAATCCTGATGAATGCGTTAAGACCAATGTTGGTGGTGCTGAAAATGTGATACAGGCAGCTCTTCAGACCGGAGTACAGAATGTTGTGGCATTATCTACCGATAAAGCTTGCGCACCAATCAATCTGTATGGAGCCACTAAGCTGACATCTGATAAATTATTCGTAGCAGCCAATAATATTCGAGGGAAGCATAATATCGTATTTTCAGTGGTACGATATGGCAACGTTATGGGGTCTAATGGATCTGTAATTCCGTTCTTTTTAAACAAGCGTTCTGAAGGCGTTCTTCCGATTACAGTAGAAGCGATGACACGATTCAATATTTCGCTTCAAGGCGGTGTTGACATGGTGCTACATGCTATGGAAACTGCTTGGGGAGGTGAGATTTTTATTCCAAAAATCCCATCTTATAGAATCACTGATGTTGCAAAGGCTATTGGCCCAGAATGCGAACACAAGGTGGTTGGTATTAGACCAGGAGAAAAAGTACACGAAGAAATGATCACTTCTTCCGATGCTTTTAACACGTATAATTTAGGCAAATATTATGTGATCGTACCACAAACTCCAATATGGAAATTAGATGAGTTTGTAGCCCATTTCAATGCCGAAATAGTTCCCGAAGGTTTTGCCTACAATTCAGGCACGAATACAGAATGGGAGACAGTAGAGTCATTGAGAACACTGATAAAGGAACATGTAGATCCAACTTTTAAAGCATAATGATGAAGTCCATACCTTACGGAAGACAAAATATCACGGAAGCTGACATACAATCTGTTATAGAGACTCTTAAATCAGATTATTTAACGCAAGGACCGAAAATAATAGAATTCGAAAAAGCATTCGCCAACTATATCGGTAGTAAATACGCTGTTGCGGTCGCCAATGGTACAGCGGCGCTGCATCTGTGCACGTTGGCGCTAGGCGTTAACGAAGGCGATAAGGTGATTACAACTCCGATTACTTTTGCCGCTTCTGCTAATTGCATCAGATATTGTGGTGGCGAAGTAGTTTTTTCTGATATTGACCCTGATACTTACTTGATCGACATCGATAAAGTCCGAACATTGTTGGAAAATTCCCCAAAAGGTACTTATAAAGGTATTATACCTGTCGATTTTGCTGGTAGAGCCAACGATCTGGAAGCGTTTAGAAAATTGGCCGATGAATATGGTCTTTGGATCATTGAAGACTCGTGTCATTCTCCCGGAGGCTCATTTAAAGATTCAAAAGGTCATATTCAAAATTGCGGAAATGGCAATTTTGCTGATTTGGCCATTTTTTCATTCCATCCTGTAAAGCACATCGCTTCAGGCGAAGGTGGTATGGTAACTACGAATGACGAGGAGCTCTATAATAAATTACTTCAACTGCGTACACATGGCATTATAAAAAATGATTCTCTTTATACCAATAGTACTGAATTTGCAGGCGGTGTAGATATGTATCCAGGTTGGTATATGGAAATGCAGACGTTAGGGTTCAATTATAGATTGACTGACTTTCAGGCCGCACTTGGCATGAGCCAATTGTCAAGAGCTGATGAAGGTATCGAAAGACGTCGTGAGATTGCTTCAAATTATTTCAATGCTTTTAATGATAAACCTTATATAAAAGGACAATCAAAATCCATTGAAGGCCACGCCTATCATTTATACGTGATAGAAGTTGATAATCGGCTAGGACTATATGATTATTTGAGAGAAAAACAGATTTACGCTCAAATCCATTACATTCCATGCCATTTGATGCCCTACTATCGCGGATTAGGTTGGAATGAAGGCGATTTTCCAAATTCTGAAACCTATTACAAACATTGTATCAGTCTACCAATGTATCCAACTTTAACAAATGAAGAACAACAATTCGTCATTGATGAAATTGAAGCATTCTATCATGGATAATATTGATATGGAATCTGAACGGCTGGTTTACAAGCGTGTTTCTTTAGATCATTTATCAGAGGCGTATGTGTCTTGGATGAACGACCCTAAAGTTACTATGTATCTTGAGTCGGGAGGAAATTATACTTTGGAAATGTTGAAAACCTATATTGAAGAACAATACAAGAAGGAAGTCTATTTCTGGGGGATTCACTTAAAGGATTCCGATAAACATATTGGTAATATCAAAATCGATCCGATTAATATGGAAACCAATTCAGGAGAATACGGCATTCTGATGGGCGATCATACCAATTGGGGAAAAGGCTATGCTAAAGAGGCGTCTCTTAAGGTCATCGATTTTTGTTTCAAAAATTTAAATTTATCAAAAATCACCTTGGGTGTTGTTGAGAATAATAGGGCTGCTGTACAGCTCTATAAAAATATAGGGTTTCAAATTGATTCTATAAAAGAAGCAACAGGAACTTACGATGGTAAATCAAGTAACTCTTTAAGAATGTCATTACATGTCTAAAATCGAAAAAAACAAGTTGATTTTAGGCACGGTTCAAATGGGGGTTGCGTATGGAATTAACAATCACTCGGGGAAGATTTCGATGCAACATAGTATTGAGCTGCTAGACTATGCTTTTGATCATGGAATCGAGCTATTGGATTCAGCTGAAGCATATGGCAACGCCCATGAAGTTATTGGAGTTTTCCATAAAAAACATCCTGAAAAACAATTTAAGGTCATTACTAAATTACCGCATCAATCTAATATGGATATCAGGGCGAAGGTGGATGATTATATAGAGGAATTAAAAGTGGATCAATTGCATGCGCTGCTTTTTCATAGTTTTGCAACCTACAGGGATCATAGCGAACATTACGACGTATTGAACACATTAAAACTAGAAGGCAAAACTAAATTTATTGGTGTTTCTGTATATACAAACGAAGAGCTGGAAACTGTTATGATGAATGACGACATCGACATCATCCAATTACCTTTTAATTTGTTTGATAATGTCAATTTAAGAGGTGACATATTAAAAAAAGCCAAAGCAAAAGGAAAAATGATTCACACCAGATCTGCGGTATTACAAGGCTTATTTTTTAAGGATCCCAATGACGATATGCGTATCGTTCAGAAATTAAAAAATGAATTACTTCAGATCTCAAACATCTCAAAAAGACATCATATTTCAATTTCACAATTGGCATTGAGTTATTGCCTTTCTCAACCTACAATCGATAATGTATTGATTGGAGTCGATTCTATTGAGCAATTAAAAGATAATTTAAGCGCTGTTAATTACAATTTGGATTCAATGGTCATTGACGATATAAACAATATACATGTGCAAAATTTAGATTTATTAAATCCGTCATTATGGAATTGAAAACACTTTTGGTTACACAGGCGAGATCTGGCAGCACACGCCTACCGGGTAAAGTTTTGAAAATGGTGGAAGGCAAATCTTTACTGCAGATCCATTTGGAACGTTTGAAAAAATGTACCAATGTTGCTGAAATTATTGTTGCTACTACAGATAAACCAGAAGATACAATCATTTATGATCAAGCTTTGGAATGGGGCTTTAGCGCTTCAAGAGGATCAGAATCGGATGTTTTAGACCGTTTCTATCAAGCTGTCAAGGATAAAAACGCCGCTTGGATAGTAAGAGTTACTTCCGACTGCCCATTATTGGATCCTGCTTTGGTTGATGACGTAATTTCCTATGTGCAACATAAAAATATGGATTACGGCACCAACGGTTTAGTTGAGCATTTTCCCGATGGCCAAGATATTGAAGTTTTTAAATTTTCAGCTCTTGAAATAGCCTGGAAAAATGCAAAACTTAATTCCGAACGTGAACACGTCACGCCTTATATAAGAAATCATGCTAACGGCGCAGGTGAAAACCGTTTCGAAATGATCAATTATCCCTGTGAATCTGATTTTTCTCATATTCGGATGACCGTAGATGAGCCACGTGATTTCGATTTAATCGCCTATTTAATTCAACACTTGGGCACCGATAAGTCATGGTTAGACTACACAAACTACATCATCGACAACGATCT
>JBBSOJ010000008.1:0-27787 GCA_038259855.1 Flavobacteriales bacterium | reverse complement strand
GTCTCTAAACCCATAGGCCAAGTAGCCTTCAATTCTCCACAAATCATTTTGTCCAAAATACGTCCGCCCGCCCGTACGAAGGCGAACACCTTCCACTGCGTTATTACCAAATGTGGCAAAAATAGGACCGTAATCGAGATTGAGACTAGGAAATTCTACATACCCAGACGCCAAAATACTTCCTATGTTATAAAGTCGTTTGAATTTTGTAACGGTCTTTAGGGTATCAAGCATTTTATAAACCCCTTTTTCATCCTGATTCAAGGATTCCAATCGATTTATATCCCAAAAGGCATCATCACGGTTATAGATGTCAGCGTTGTAATTATACACCTCTTTGCCATAAAATTTTTCGTCTTTTTCTTTGTTGAATTGATAGTTGTCAAACAAGGTGGTTCGTTTGCCATATACGCCTCTTGCTTCCTCTTTCTTTGTAAAGGAAAAATCAGACATCATATAATCTCGTTCAATCAAAAACACAGAATCATTGAGCACTTCAAATTCCTGCTCAATATAAATATCCTTCACCCAGTTGATATTCGCGCTTTTGGATGCCTGCATGCTGATCTCCTTGATGGCAAATGTGGAATCATTCACCCAAAAATTGCCTTTGAAGGTCAGTTCGTTTTTTCGTCTAGGATAATAAAGAATGTTGTAACACCACTTGTTATCGATATAGGCACTATCAGACAACACATAGTTATAGGTATTAATGCCTGTTTTTGAAATCGGACTGACAAAACTCTTGTCAAAAAACTTGAGGTAGTTGTCGTAAATGTCAAATTCGGTATATAGATCACCAATAAAGTCGATAATGATTTGATTGTTACTAAAGCCTGAATTTTTATTTCCTTTAAGATCCACCTTTTCCTTGCCTAGTTGGTTGTCACCGTAGACAACGCTGGAGGCTTCGTTGAGGAAAATAGGTAGATACGTTTTGCCCGTAACATTTGAGGTGTCCACCTGATCGAAGACAAATTCCATGCCCTTGAACAATTTGCTTTTTATAAGAGCACTATCGATCGTGTTGAGGTCAAACTCAACCTTTTCGTATTTTGTATATTCATACTGATCAAATTGACGCAATCCGTTTCGACGTTTGCGTTCCCAAATCTTTTTAAGAATGGCGATCGCAGGGTTTTCAGATTCCTTTTTGGATTGTTTACCAGTCACGATCACTACTTCTTTCAATTGTGAAGCTCCTTCTTTTAAAATGAATTTTAAATTATAATTCACTTTTTGGGTTAGGGGAATTTCCAAGGTTTCGTAGCCTAAAAAGGACACATTTACGATATCCCAAGTGCTGGTGGATTCTAAATAAAACTTACCGTTTTCATCGGTGATAGTGCCTTCGCTAGAGCCTTTAAAAAAGACATTGGCGTACGCCACTGAAACATCCTGTTCGTCTATTACATAACCACTGATTTTGGTTTGAGCGATAAGGGACACGATTCCGAAGAAAAAAAATGGGACAATTAATGATAATTTCATATTCTGAATAGCGTTCAACATAAGGTTGAACAAAAAATAAATATCCCGCATAAAAGCGGGACTATTACAACTAACAATTTTAGATTGGTTCTCTAAACGGTCTAAAGTTGAATATTATTAAAAACTTCATCAAGATGTAGGTTGATGAAGCTTATGATAGTATCGTAACTGTATCGTTGGCGAATTATTTATACATCACTTTTTTTACTGCTTTTATGACTTCGTCACTATTCGGCAACCATTCTTCCAATAAAACTGGAGAGTAAGGCGCTGGTGTGTCAGCAGTATTTATCTTTATGATAGGTGCATCCAAATAATCAAAAGCTTCCGATTGTACTATATACGTAATTTCTGTAGAAACGTTTCCAAAAGGCCATGCTTCTTCTAATATTACTAAACGATTTGTCTTTTTTACAGAAGTCAAAATCGCTTCTTTATCTAAAGGCCTTACCGTACGTAGGTCGATAATCTCACATGAAATACCTTCCTTCTCAAGTTCTTCAGCCGCTTTATAAGCTTCTTTAATGATTTTACCAAAGGAAACGATCGTCACGTCTGTACCTTCTCTTTTTATTTCAGCAACACCTATAGGGATTGTGTATTCGCCTTCAGGTACTTCCCCTTTATCGCCATACATTTGTTCGCTCTCCATAAAAATCACCGGATCATTGTCTCTAATAGCAGATTTCAACAATCCTTTTGCATCATAGACGTTAGAAGGGACAATAACTTTCAAACCTGGCGTGTTGGCGAACCAACTTTCAAAGGCTTGTGAATGTGTTGCTCCCAATTGACCAGCAGAGGCTGTTGGTCCTCTAAATACGATAGGGCAATTAAACTGCCCGCCTGACATCTGTCTGATTTTTGCAGCATTATTGATAATTTGATCAATTCCAACCAGTGAAAAGTTGAAGGTCATATATTCTACAATTGGTCGATTGCCCGTCATGGTTGAGCCAATCGCAACACCGGCAAAGCCAAGTTCGGCAATAGGAGTGTCGATAACGCGTTTAGCGCCAAATTCGTCCAACATCCCTTTAGATGCTTTATAAGCACCATTATATTCGGCTACTTCTTCACCCATCAAATAAACGCTCTCATCGCGACGCATTTCCTCACTCATCGCCTCGCAGATGGCTTCTCTAAATTGAATTGTCTTCATGCTTAAAATTTAATTCGAGTAGCAAAAGTAAGGATAAATGAAAAACTATTTAGTTAAGAATAATTTTAAATTTATTATGCATGCATAGTAAATATGTCGTCTAAAATAATTAACTTCGTATCCTGCAAAAAGAGATTGCGGTTTTGGTAAGAATAAGGGTGTTAAATTAGTGATATCTTAATATTCTTGGCGAAAATGGATAACGTTTAAATAATATCATAAAAATATGAAAATACTTGTATGTATTAGTCACGTACCTGATACGACTTCAAAAATCAATTTTAAAGACGATAATACGGAGTTTGATACCAATGGAGTGCAATTTGTTATCAATCCAAACGATGAGTTCGGTTTGACACGTGCTATGTGGTTCAAAGAAAAACAAGGCGCCACTGTTGATGTCGTAAATGTTGGAGGTTCGGAAACTGAACCTACGTTGCGTAAAGCATTGGCCATTGGTGCAGATAGTGCCATCAGAGTAAATACGCCTGCAACCGATGGGTATGCGGTAGCGAAACAATTGGCAACAGTTGCTAAAGACGGCGGTTATGACTTGGTCATCGCTGGTCGTGAATCCATCGATTATAATGGTGCTATGGTGCCAGGAATGTTAGCTGAAATGATAGGTGCCAATTTTGTTACCAACTGCATCAGTCTAGATGTGGATGGAACAAATGCTAAAGCGGTGAGAGAAATCGATGGTGGTAAGGAAACAGTTTCTACATCATTGCCTCTGGTTATTGGCGGCCAAAAAGGCTTGGTTGAAGAAAGCGATTTACGGATACCAAATATGAGAGGGATCATGATGGCGCGACAAAAGCCACTAAAGGTACTTGAGGCTGTAGATGCCACTAAAGAAACATCCACAGTTAAGTTTGAAAAACCAGAACCAAAAGGTGCTGTAAAGTTAGTTTCAGCAGATAATTTGGATGAGTTGGTAAGTCTACTTCATAATGAAGCCAAAGTCATATAAATCTCAATATTCAAATTTCAAATTCCAAAACACAAATTGGAATTTGGTGCTTGGAAATTTAAAATTTAAAAAATTATGTCAGTATTAGTATACACAGAATCAGAAAAAGGAAAATTTAAGAAGATAGCCTTTGAAGTTGCTTCTTATGCAAAAGCCGTTGCCGATCAAATGGGAACGACTGTTACAGCTATTACATTCAATGCCGATGATGTCTCCGAATTGGGAACGTATGGTGTCGATAAGGTGCTGAAATTAAACGATACAAAATTGGATATGTTCAATGCAAAAACATATGCCAATGTCATTAAGCAAGCGGTAGATAAAGAAGGGGCGAAGGTTGTCATTTTAAGTCAAAGCGCAGATAGTAAATATTTAGCACCAATTTTAGCTGTTAATCTTGAAGCAGGGTATGCTTCCAACGTGGTGGAAGCTCCAACAAGTGCCTCCCCATTTACGGTTAAAAGAACGGCATTTACAAATAAAGCATTTAATTTTACGAGCATCAATACAGAGGTGAAAGTAGTGGGTGTTTCAAATAATTCGTTCGGACTAAAGGAGCATCAAGCTAGCGCCACAGCAGAAGAGTTTGCTGCAAACATTCCTGAAAATGGGGTGCATGTGGATTCGGTTGATAAGGCTGCCAATAAAGTAAGTATTGCTGATGCCGAGATAGTGGTATCTGCCGGAAGAGGTATGAAAGGTCCCGAAAATTGGGGAATGATTGAAGAACTTGCCGATGTTCTTGGAGCGGCAACAGCCTGTTCAAAGCCAGTATCCGATTTAGGTTGGAGACCTCATGGTGAGCATGTAGGGCAAACGGGAAAACCCGTAGCATCCAATTTATACATTGCCATTGGTATTTCTGGGGCGATTCAACACTTGGCGGGTATTAATGCCTCTAAAGTGAAAGTGGTCATTAACACGGATCCTGAAGCACCATTTTTTAAAGCGGCAGATTATGGTATCGTAGGTGATGCGTTTGACATTGTGCCTAGACTGACAGAAAAATTGAAAGAATTTAAAGCCCAAAACGCATAAATTTAGTAACTTGTCTTGGCAAAGTTATCTGCGTGATATCATAGCCACGAAAACACTGATACATCATTCGTGTTTTCGTGGCTGTTTTATTGGCATCGAAATTTACGGTGGATAAAAATCAATAATTTCTACGAATCACAGTTGGTAGTGTCCCGATTTAAACAGTTATTTGTGTTTTATATGATATGAGTTTAGTTAAGTTAAACATAAAAGGAATTTCTTACAGTCAAACCCAAAATGGTGCCTATGCACTTATATTGAATGAAGCTGATGGAGATCGTAAATTGCCCATTGTTATTGGTGCTTTTGAAGCCCAATCCATTGCCATCGCCTTGGAAAAAGAAATCCGACCTCCAAGACCTTTAACTCATGACTTATTCAAGAATTTTGCAGATAGATTTGATATCGTAGTGAAACAGGTGATCATCCATAAGCTTGTGGACGGTGTGTTTTACTCCAGTTTGATATGTGAGCGCGATAAAATTGAAGAGATCATTGATGCGCGCACAAGTGATGCCATTGCATTGGCCTTACGTTTTCAGGCGCCAATTTTTACTTACAAAAATATTTTGGATAAGGCTGGTATATATTTAAAAGTCAATCCTAAAAAGGATGAAGAACAAGACGATAGCATTCTTGTAGACGATCTGGTAGCAGAAGAATTGGAAACCGCCTTTCAGGAAACTTACAAAGGAAAAACGCTTGATGAATTAAACGCGTTATTGGACGAAGCTGTAACGAATGAAGATTATGAAGCAGCGGCCAAAATACGTGATGAGATTTCTAAACGCTAACTAACATTTTACATAAATGAAGCATTTTCTTTTAGCGTTCACAGCTATTTTTTTTGGTATTACCACTTCAGCAGTATCCCAATCCGTTGAAAAAACTTGGAAAGTTGAGGCCGTAAAAAATCAAGATGGCATCAATCTCTTTAATGTCAATGCATCTACAGATTCACTTCAACTAAAAAATGGTGAGTTTTCATTTAGTTTGAGGTCCAAAGACAGTGTCACTGCTTCAGGAAATTATTTATTCCAAAATAATCTTCTCATCTTTTATTATGATGAACCTGTCGAGAAAGTAACACGATTTAAAATCAACCAACTTACCGATTCAACCCTTGTAATTGCTGATAAGGAAACCTCTTATATTTTTAAAACGGTGACAACTCAAGATTCGGTTGTTACCGAAGCTGCTACCGTCGGCATCGTGGCGAGTGAAGGTTTTACTGTCAACAGTCTGATGCGCGGTGTTTTGGGGATGTTTGCGTTATTGTTGCTTTCATTTTTGTTGAGTACGAATCGTAAAGCCATCAATTGGAAAACGGTTGGGTTTGGACTCGCAGCACAACTACTCTTGGCAATAGGCGTTTTAAAAGTGCCATTTGTTCAAAAGATATTTGAAACGGTCGGTAAGATGTTCGTGAAAGTCTTGGAGTTCACACAAGCAGGGAGCACCTTTTTATTGGGTGGAATGATGGATGTCAGTAGTTTCGGTTTCATATTTTTATTTCAGGTATTACCAACGATCATTTTCTTTTCGGCTTTGACTTCGTTGTTATTTTATTTAGGTGTGATTCAAAAAGTAGTATCTGGAATGGCTTGGGTACTCACTAAATTATTAGGAATTTCAGGTGCAGAAAGCTTGAGTGTTGCCGGTAATATATTTTTAGGTCAGACCGAAGCTCCGCTGATGATCAAGGCCTACCTAGAAAAAATGACCAAATCGGAAATTTTACTCGTGATGATTGGAGGTATGGCAACGGTTGCGGGTGGTGTTTTAGCAGCATATATCGGATTTTTAGGTGGTGAAGATGAAGCGCTGAAGGTTTTCTACGCGAAACATTTATTGACGGCGTCAGTGATGGCAGCTCCGGGAGCGATTGTCATTTCAAAAATTTTGTATCCTCAACAACAGGAAATCAATTCAGATATCGAGGTCACTCAAGAAAATATAGGTTCTAACGTATTGGATGCGATTGCCAACGGAACAACAGAAGGATTGAAATTAGCGGCGAATGTTGGTGCAATGTTATTGGTGTTTATCGCGTTTATCGCGATGATCAATTATGGTTTTGGAAAGATTGGAAGTGTTACAGGACTGAATGCTTGGATTGCTGGAAACACACCCTATGCCGCCTTATCTCTAGAATTCATGCTGGGTTATTTGTTCTCCCCTTTAATGTGGTTAATTGGCGTCGCCAAGGAGGATATGGCCCTCATGGGGCAATTGTTGGGAATTAAGCTGGCAGCGAGTGAATTTGTAGGCTATATACAATTGGCAGAACTCAAAAATGTAGCGAGCGGGGTGCATCTGAAATTTGAAAAATCGGTCATCATGGCCACATACATGTTGTGTGGTTTTGCAAATTTTGCCTCAATCGGTATACAGATCGGCGGCATCGGTTCTTTAGCACCTGGTCAGCGTAAAACCTTATCAGAGTTTGGAATCAAAGCATTGATTGGTGGTACGGTAGCGTCCTTGTTATCCGCCACGATTGCCGGAATGATTATAGGGTAGGACCCATTTCTGTGAAAGCAGTTCAAAGCTTCGGAATCATTCATGCAGGTTAATAACTTTTAATATAATTCAAGGGTTAAGTCGATATGATTTGACCCTTTTTTCTATTTTTAGATTCTAAAATGATTTAGTTTAATTTAAAATTGATTCCCGCGTTTGTAGGAAGTAAACATGAAACAATATCACGATTTAGTAAAGCATATTTTAGAGAATGGCACCCAAAAAGGCGACCGCACAGGAACAGGGACAAAAAGTGTTTTTGGATATCAAATGCGTTTTGATCTGAGCGAAGGCTTCCCGATGGTCACAACCAAAAAACTTCATTTAAAATCCATTGTATATGAATTGCTTTGGTTTTTGAAAGGCGATACCAATATCAAATATTTAACCGACAATGGTGTCCGTATTTGGAATGAATGGGCAGATGACAAAGGGGATCTAGGCCCTGTGTATGGTCATCAATGGCGCAATTGGAATAATGATGAGATTGATCAGATAAAGGAGATCACTGACACCTTAAAAACAAACCCAAACAGTCGTCGCATGTTGGTGTCTGCGTGGAACCCTTCGGTTATGCCTGATACTTCAAAATCGTTTTCAGAAAATGTAGCCAACGGAAAAGCTGCGTTGCCACCTTGCCACGCATTTTTTCAGTTTTATGTTGCTGATGGGAAGCTTTCTTGTCAATTGTATCAGAGAAGCGCCGATGTTTTTTTAGGGGTGCCTTTTAATATTGCATCCTATGCTTTATTTACAATGATGATGGCGCAGGTTTGCGGATATGAAGTCGGTGATTTTATTCATACGTTCGGGGATGCGCATATTTATAACAACCATTTTGATCAATTGGAGTTGCAGTTATCTCGCGATCCAAGACCACTTCCAAAAATGATATTGAATCCTGAAATTGAAGATATATTTAATTTTGAATTCGAAGATTTTACCTTACAAAATTATGATCCACATCCACATATCAAAGGCGTGGTTGCTATTTGAAGCTAAATGTTAAGTTTACGAAATTTATTAAAAAGAAAAAATAGATTTTATACTGTCACAAAAAAAGGGCTTCTAATTAAGAGCCCTTTTTTTGTTAATGATAATGTAACTATTTAAACGTGCAAAACACAGTTTTCAGTACCTAAACCGTTAGAGGTGTAAGAGTCAGCCTGCTCATCATTTGCGAAAGTTCCGTCAACTATGTATCTGAATTCGTGAGTTGAATCTTTATCTAAATCGACTGTTCCTTTAAAATTTCCGTTTTTGAATTTTTTAAGTTCAACAGCTTTCTTTTCATTCCAATCGTTGAAAGTTCCCACTACTTTTACTTGTTTTGCATCCTCTGTAGGCACAGAAAAAGTTACTTTACAAACTGGTTTGCTTTTTAAATATTGCTTTGTAATTGCCATAATTTTCGTTTTAATGTTTCCTGCGAAAACAGGATGTTTTTGTTATTTCTGCTGCAAATTTATAAAAGTATCTCATTTTACAAACTATTAAAATGCTTTAATTCAAATAATTATCATTTTAATAATATTTTGATGGTTTTTATTTTAACTTTAAATTAAAGCAACTAATTATTTGTCAGATTATTAGCGTCTATTTTTCATGTTCACCTTGATTATAAGGCATTTAAAAGCTACAACGATTGCGTTTGTAAGGACGCTCTTCGTATAATTTGCAGCCAAAATCTCCCAAAAAAGGCTAACTTTACGCTTCTAAAAAATAACAAGATGTTTGGAAGTAAAAAACCAGTTCCACAAATCGATAAGGATCAATTACAGCTTATAGAAAATGCCCAACGACGCATTAAACAAAAAAAACGATTGTATGTACATTTCGTTATATTTTTAATCGGGGCTATATTTCTTATTATTCTGAACACCGTATTGGGAATAGGTGAACAGGTTAAGTTTTTTGGGATGGATTGGTTTGTCTTCGCGATTTTAGCATGGCTATTTATATTTTTATACCATGTTTTCAATGTTTTTATAACCCATAAATTTATGGGCAAGGAATGGGAACAACAACAAATGCAAAAATTGGTTTCCAAACAAAAAGAGCGCATTTCAGCATTAGAGGACACGGTTTCAGCAAACCAACCCATGGTTTCTACGGACATGAATTTGCATGAAAAAAAAACTTCAATAGTTAATGGTTTGACCATTATTGTAGCCGCAGGTGAGAACGACGCTATTGGAAAAAACAATAATCTAATATGGCATTTAAGCGACGACCTTCAACGGTTTAAATCCCTGACGTCTGGTCATGCAATCATAATGGGCAGAAAGACCTTTGAGAGTTTTACAAAACCACTGCCGAACAGAAAACATATTGTCATCACTAGACAATCAAATTATCAAGTGCCTGAAGGTGTGTTGGTGGTTCATAATCTTACGGATGCTATTGCAGCCGCCCAAGGTGATGCACAGCCATTTATCATTGGTGGTGGCGAAATCTATAAGCAGGCGATGCCATTCGCGAGTAAGATTGAATTGACACGTGTTCATGAAACGTTTGAGGCTGATACGTTTTTTCCACATATAGATATGTCGAATTGGAACATTAAAACTGAACAATTGCACCCATCGGATGAAAATCATAAGCATTCTTTTTCGTTTATTACTTACACTAGAAGATGATCAAAGACCTTCAACTCCGCGTCTCCATCCGAGAAGAAAAGTACCCTGATATTTTAGTGATGAAATCTGCTGAAGCTTTAGGTGTCTCTGAAAGTGATATTTCAGGCGTTAAAATTCTTCGAAAATCCATTGATGCTCGAAAAAAACTGATAATTTTTAATTATAAGGTTTCGGTTTATATCAACGAGCCAGTTCCGGAATCGTCAGATTATCATTTTGATTACAACGATGTTTCCAATGCGAAACCTATTCATATCATTGGTTTTGGACCTGCCGGCATGTGGGCGGCTTTACGTTGCATAGAGTTAGGTTTTAAGCCAATTGTGTTGGAACGCGGTAAAACGGTTCAGAATAGACGGCGTGATATTAAGGCTATCAATCAAGATCATGTTGTGGATGAAAATTCCAACTATTGTTTTGGTGAAGGTGGCGCAGGAACATATTCTGATGGAAAATTATATACACGAAGTTTAAAACGTGGCGATGTTAGGCGCATTTTTGAAAGCCTGGTGTTGCATGGCGCCACTGATCAGATATTAGTCGATGCGCATCCTCATATTGGAACCAATAAATTGCCAAAAGTTGTTCAGAACATTCGGGAAACGATTTTAAACTATGGTGGTGAGATTCATTTTGAAACGAAAGTGATTGATTTCACAATTGATCATAATAAAATCAAAGCCATTCAACTTGAAAATGGTAATGAGCTCGAGGCAAACCGCGTAATATTAGCAACTGGACATTCCGCTCGCGATGTTTTTTATTTGCTTCATAAAAAGAAGATTGCTTTGGAAGCGAAATCCTTCGCCATGGGAGTGAGGGTTGAACATCCACAACACATCATCGATTCCATACAATATAGTTGCAGTGGCGAACGTGACGAATTATTGCCAGCCGCAGCCTATAGTTTGGTAGAACAGGTGAATGAGCGTGGTGTATATTCTTTCTGCATGTGCCCTGGTGGATTTATAGTGCCTGCAGCTACTTTAGAAGGCGAAGTGGTCGTTAATGGCATGTCCCCTTCCAAACGAAACAACCAATTTGCCAATTCTGGAATCGTCGTGGAAATCGATGCTGAAAAAGACTTATTCAAATACGAAAAGTTTGGCGTTTTAAAGGCGTTGGAATTTCAAAAAGATTTAGAGCGCTTGGCGTTTACATCCGGTGGAAGGAGTCAAACAGCGCCAGCACAACGTTTAACAGATTTTGTGGAAGGTAAATTGTCGTCAAATTTAAACCCAACATCATACCAGCCTGGCTTGAATTCTGCACCAATGCATTCTTTATTACCGAAATTAATTGGAGGAAGATTACGAACAGGTTTTAAAGCATTCGGACAAAAAATGCACGGCTATTATACGGAAGAAGCGAACATTGTCGGCGTCGAATCTCGAACGTCCTCTCCTGTAAGTATTCCGAGAACCGAAAGATTGGAACACCCTGAAGTAGAGGGATTATTTCCTTGTGGTGAAGGTGGCGGATACGCAGGAGGCATCGTGTCTGCAGCAATGGATGGAGAGCGCTGTGCAGAAGCTGCAATCATTGGTTTGTAGAATAAAGCTTGAACATATGAAAACGGAAAAGGAGAAGATGTTTGCAGGAGAATTATACCGGCCAGACGATGAAGTGCTTTCCAAAGAGAGACATGATTGCAAAGTATTATTAAGAAAATTCAACTTTTCTGAAGAAGAGCATAAAATCGAACGTAAAGAATTGCTTCATAAACTTTTACACGACACACCAGAAAATCTTCATATAGAACCCCCTTTTTATTGTGACCTAGGATATAATATCAAGCTGGGAATGAATGTTTATATGAACCACAATTGTTGCATCTTGGATGTGAATAGCCTTACAATCGGTAATCATGCGATGTTGGGTCCCAACGTTCAGATATATACCGCCACCCATCCCTTGGAATACAAATTGAGAAATAGTGGCGTAGAATTGGCCAAACCAATTATCATAGGAAATAACGTATGGATTGGAGGCCATTCTGTAATTTTACCCGGTGTGACGCTTGGAGATAATGTCGTCGTTGGTGCAGGTTCTATCGTCACAAAAAGTTTTCCGGATGACGTTTGCATTGCTGGAAATCCTGCTGAAGTCATCAAGACCATTGATAATTCCTGACAAACCCATATTGAAAACTCTTAAAAATTATATTCCTATTTTTGCAAAATTAAAATACATCACTCATGAATGCATATATATTTCCCGGCCAGGGCGCCCAGTTTTCAGGAATGGGACTTGATTTATTCAACGCTTCTGCACAAGCTAAAGATCTTTTTGAGCAAGCAAATTCCATTTTAGGATTTTCTATTACTGACATTATGTTTCAAGGTAGTGCTGAAGATTTAAAAGAAACGAAAGTGACGCAGCCTGCGGTATTCCTACATTCTGTGATTTTGGCAAAAACATTAGGCGATAAATTTAAGCCAGATATGGTTGCCGGACATTCTTTGGGAGAACTATCTGCGCTCGTTGCCAATGGTACCCTTTCTTTTGAAGATGGACTTAAGCTGGTTTCAAAACGTGCCATGGCAATGCAAAAAGCCTGTGAGAAACAGCCTAGTACAATGGCTGCTATTTTAGGAATGGAAGATGCCTTGGTTGAAAAAATTTGTAAGGAAACTGATGGTGTGGTGGTAGCCGCAAACTATAATTGTCCGGGCCAATTGGTAATTTCTGGCGACATTGAAGCCGTCAACCGTGCGTGTGAAGCAATGAAAGTGGCGGGCGCAAAACGTGCTTTGGTGTTGCCTGTTGGTGGAGCGTTTCACTCGCCTTTAATGGAGCCTGCTCGTGAGGAATTGGCATCGGCCATTGAAAATACCAACTTCAATAAACCCAATTGCCCAATTTATCAAAATGTTACGGCAAGTGCTGTTCTCAATGAAAGTGAGATCAAGAAAAATTTGATGTTGCAATTAACAGCGCCTGTGCGTTGGACTCAATCGGTTCAGCAAATGATTGCCGATGGTGCCACGTTGTTTACAGAGGTAGGTCCAGGCAACGTTTTACAAGGTTTAGTAAAGAAAATCAATAGAGAAGCCCAAACAGCGGCGGCGACTTTAGAATCAAACTAATTTTTACATGAAATTATCAAGAACGGCAAGTATCATTTTATTGATTATTGCCAATATAGCCATCGATCAGATTTCAAAAGCGATCGTTAGATTGGAAATCACTTCCAACGAAATCATACCTGTTATAGGAGATACTTTCATCCTTACCAAAGTGGAGAACAGAGGTGCATTTTTAGGAATGGGTAGTGACTTGAGTGATACATCGCGACTCGTCTTTTTGTTACTGTTGCCAATGCTGGTATTAGGCTACGTCATTTATTATATTCTGAAAAATAAAACCTTGGATCGATTGAGTCTTATCGGTTTTTGCTGTATTGTTGGTGGTGGAATCGCCAATGTATATGACCGTGTTGTTTACGGTTCGGTCACAGATTTTTTTCATATTGATTTTGGGGGAGTATTCCGTACGGGTATTTTCAATGTTGCGGATATGTCTGTGAGTGCGGGTATGATCATGCTTTTGATTGCCAGTTTTACGACGAAAAATAAAGAAGTTGATGGCATGAACACAAGACTTGGTCCTGATGTTGATTGATCTACAGACATAAAAAAGCCCGAAGTTAAATTAACTTCGGGCTTTTTCTATATATATTAACTATCTATCGCGCTAAATTGCAGTCTTCACAATCTTTAATTTCGCCATAATATGTTTCACGATATTTGTGAAGCGTTTTGATTGGTATGTTCAAAAATTGCTTTTTGATATAAGTGACGTTAGTTTGTAAAGAACCCATTTTTGGGGTAAAACGTGCTTCTTGTTTAGTCTCTCTTTTAATGTTTATCAATCTCATTTTATTCAGGTTTTCATTAGTCATTATCATACAAAATAACGAAAACTATATCATGAAACCAAGGATTAACACCTAAATCAATGTTAATCAATATTTTAATTATTGAAAAAACAAACATCGCTAAACTACGTTGAGAGATCCACAACGATACGGTATCGTGATTGTGATATCCTCAACCCCAAAAGTCCTAATTTTTAAATATTTTACCGTCCTTCATTACAAAAACAACCGATTCCATAGTGCTAATGGTGATTGTCGGATCGTCATTCACCGCAATAATATCTGCCAAGAACCCCGGGCGTATTTGGCCAATTTCAGATGCCATGTTTAAAATGATTGCGGGTGTGATCGTTGCACTTTGAAGCGCCTTCATTGCGGGCATTCCGGCTTCGACCATATAACCAAATTCTTTGCCGTTTTCACCATGATAGAAGACACCGGCATCTGTTCCGAACACAATGGGAACGCCTTTTTTGTAGGCTCTTCCAAACGTATCCTGAATCTTTGGACCAATTTCCAATGCTTTCGGTACAATAATATCTGGGTAATAGCCATCAATTTTGGCATTGTCGGCAACAGTACGTCCTGCCGTGATTGTTGGAACCAAATACACATCATATTTTTTCATCAGATCCATGGTCTCGTCGCTCATTAATGTGCCATGCTCAATGGTTTTAACACCCCCTAGGATGGCGCGTTGCATACCTTCATCGCCATGTGCGTGTGCAGCCACATGAAATCCGTAGTCCTTCGCCGTATCGCAAATCGCTTTTATCTCCTCCACTGTAAACTGCGGATTCTGACCACTTTTTGCAACACTTAAAACACCACCGGTTGCTGTGATTTTAATGAGATCGGCTCCATTTTTATACCGTTGTCTGACCGCCTTTTTTGCATCCTCGACACTATTGACAACACCGTCTTTCGGTCCTGGATCGCCTATCAGCGTTTTGTTAACACCATTAGTTGGGTCGGCATGTCCGCCAGTGGTCGCCAATGATTTTTCTGCGGTAAATATCCGTGGACCTAAAACCAAGCCTTTATTGATCGCATTTCGAAGTGACACATTAATGCCACTACCACCCAAGTCTCGTACCGTTGTAAAGCCGGCCATTAGAGTAGCTTCTGCAAATGGAATGGATTTAAAGGCGAAATCTGCATCGTTTAAACTAAAACCTTCCGAATACGCTGTCGGACTGGTTTCAAATTCCATATGCACGTGCATATCCGTAAGGCCGGGCATGACAGTTTTATCCTTTAAATCAATCACGATATCCTCTGACGTTTTTGGATCTAAAAATCCGTTTTCAACAGAAACAATCTTTTTCCCGGCTACCAAAATGGTTTGATTGGTCAAAACCGTTCCAGCTTTGGTGTCAATCAATTTTCCGCAATGTATATAGGTGTTTTGTCCTAATAACAGCGTTGTTGTCAAAAGGATAATTAATTGGATGAATCGTTTCATTATGGTGGTTTTAAATAGTTCTAATCCGTTGTTCCCATTTCCAAGCAGAACTCATGGCATCATCTAATGTCAATTCAGCCCTCCATCCTAAATCTTGATTGGCTTTTGTAGTATCAGCATACGCTTGAATAACATCACCTTCACGTTTAGGAGCGAATTTAAATGGGAGTTTTTTTCCTGAAACCTTGTCAAAAGATTGAATGACTTCCAAAACCGAACTTCCCGTTCCTGTACCAATATTGAAGGTTTCAAAGTTTGCTTCGTTTTTGCTCTGTAGCAAACGCTCTAATGCAATGACATGGGCTTTGGCCAAATCTACCACATGAATGTAATCTCGGATGCAGGTACCATCTGGTGTGGGGTAATCATTACCAAAAACCGAGAGCTCTTTGCGGAGTCCTGCGGCAGTCTGTGTGATAAATGGCACCAAATTTTGTGGAACCCCAATCGGCAATTCTCCTATATTAGCCGAAGCATGTGCTCCGACCGGATTGAAATAGCGCAATGCGATAGCTTTCAGTGTCTTATGGACTTTACAAGTGTCATAAATAATTTCTTCACCAATCTGTTTGGTGTTGCCATAGGGTGATTCAGCAGGTTTTGTTGTAGCATTCTCGGTAATCGGCATATGGTCAGCCTGACCGTAGACCGTACAAGACGAACTGAAGATGAAGTTGGATTCATCTAAATTCAAAACAGCCTTCAACATATAGATTAGGGTGTTGAGATTGTTTTCGTAGTAATGCAATGGTTTTTCAACGCTTTCTCCAACCGCTTTGCTGGCTGCAAAATGAATAACACCAACAATATCTTTATGGTGTTGAAAAAAACCTTCAACTTTAAATTTATCTTTCAAATCAATCTTTTCAAATTGAGGTGATTTGTTTGTTATGGAAGTAATTCCTGCTAAAACCTCGAGCGATGAATTTGACAAATCGTCTATAATTATGACTTCAAAACCTTTTTGCTGTAATTCAACAACCGTATGAGACCCAATATATCCCAGACCACCTGTAACTAATACTTTCATTATGAATTGCTATTGACGTAATTAATGACTGTTGAGGTGATGTATTCAATCTGTTCCTCATCCAATTCGGTATGCATAGGTAATGAAATAACCTCCTTGACGAGTTGGTTGGTAACCTCAAAATCAGATTCATTATATCGCGCATCAGTGTATGCTTTCTGCAGGTGCAATGGAATCGGATAATACACACCGCAAGGGATTCCTTTTTCACCCAAATGTTTAGCCAGCGCGTCGCGGTCGATACCTTCAATTTTAAGAGTATACTGATGAAAAACATGACAATCGCAGGTGTCGCAAATACCCTGGCAAGTATCTCGTCCGCTGGGGATCGTAATGTGTTTGTGGTCCTTGAAGGCAGCATTATAGCGTCGCGCTGCGTTTCTTCTGGCATTATTGTAGGCATCCAAATGCGGTAATTTAGCATTTAGAACAGCCGCCTGAATAGAATCTAAACGACTATTTACGCCCACAACATCATGATGGTAGCGCTCATACATACCGTGATTTACGATGCCTCTGATGTAATGCGCCAAGGCATCATCATTTGTAAAAATGGCACCGCCATCACCGTAACATCCTAAATTTTTAGAAGGAAAAAACGAGGTGGAGGCAACATGGGCAATGGTTCCTGCTTTGGCTTTTGACCCATCCTCATAAGTAAACGTTGCTCCAATGGCTTGCGCATTGTCTTCTATCACAAATAGATTATGTTCTTCAGCAATGGCCATAATGGCTTCCATATTGGCACTTCTACCAAAGAGATGCACTGGGACAATGGCTTTCGTTTTTGGTGTAATTGCTTTTTTGATCGCTTCAATATCAATGTTAAAATTAATTGGGTCTACGTCAACTAGCACAGGGGTCAATTGTAAAAGTGCAATCACTTCAACAGTGGCCGCGAACGTAAAGTCAGCTGTTATCACTTCGTCACCAGGTTTGAGATTTAAACCCATCATGGCAATTTGAAGCGCATCCGTACCATTCGCACAAGGAATGACATGTTTGACTCCTAAATAAGATTCTAGATTTTTTTGAAATTCATGAACTTTAGGCCCATTGATATAAGCTGTTGTATCAAGAACTTCTGAAATGGAAGCATCAACAACGTCTTTGATTTTGGAATATTGACCCTTGAGATCAACCATTTGTATTTTATTCATCGGAAGAATTTAGACTTTGTATGCACTATTTTCTGAATACTGCATTGGTAGCGAATTTACAAAATTGTACAACGACAACCAATTGTATGTTATGAAAGTGATGTATTTTAGCAAAAACAATTGACTTGCGTTTTTTATATACCACCGGAATTTATATAGCTGATTTTTTAGTCAGATTTCTTGCCTTGTTCAATCATAAGTTGAAACTTGGTGTGGAGGGTCGTTCGAGCACGTTTGATATTTTAAAAAAAACGATTCAACCCAATGATGCTACGTGTTGGTTTCATTGTGCTTCTTTGGGGGAATATGAGCAGGGACTTCCTGTTTTTAAGGAATTGAGAAGATGTTTTCCTGATCATAAAATTGTTTTGACATTTTTTTCGCCTTCAGGTTATGAAATACGAAAAAACACAGAGATAGCCGATGTGGTCGTTTATCTACCGATGGATACAAAAAGGAATGCGGTAAAATTTTTAGAATTGGTGCATCCTGATTTGACCGTATTTGTAAAGTACGACATTTGGCCAAATTTTTTAATGGAATTGAAAAAGCGACAGGGAAGAGCCATTTTGATTTCTGCGCTCTATCGCCAAAACCAATCCTATTTTAAGTGGTATGGAAGACTGATGCGCACAGCGCTTTCAGCATTCGAGCACATTTTTGTGCAAGATGCCGCTTCAAAATTGCTTTTGGAAAACCACGACATTACTAATGTCACCGTTGCGGGTGATACGCGGTTCGATCGTGTTACGGATCAATTGAAACAAGATAATAGCCTTCCATTTATTGAAAGTTTTAAGCAAAATCAATTGTGTGTGGTCATTGGTAGTTCTTGGCCGGAAGATGAAGAGGTATTAATTCCTTTTATAAATCAACAGACTTCCAATTCGGTCAAATACATAATTGCACCGCATACCATAAAACCTAGTCAAATTTCCAATTTGAGATCAAAGCTTAAAGTAAAAACGGTTTTGTTTTCAGAGAAAGATGACAAGGATCTTGCTGATTATAAGGTGTTGGTTGTTGATACGATTGGATTGTTGACTAAAATCTATAGTTATGCAGATATTGCCTACGTTGGTGGTGCGATGGGGCAGACAGGGCTTCACAATATATTAGAGCCAGCTGTTTTTGGAATACCGATTATCATTGGTAAAAATCACCAAAAATTTCCTGAAGCTAAACGAATGATCGAAACATCTGGTGTGGTGAGTATTGCGGATTTTGATAGTTTGACTGTAGTATTGACTCAATGGATGGATTCAGCTGCCGTAAGAAAAGACCTAGGGGCACTTAATTTAGACTTTGTATCAAAACATAGAGGAGCGGTCGTTACTATTACAGACTATGTATTTGCGAACTATAGGCATATGTCGAAAAGATTTTGATGCTGCATTGAAAACTCTTACTTTGGTACATTAAACTAATCTAAAATTAACGAAAAATGAAGAAAGTGTTTTTAAGTATAGCGCTAGTTGCGGCAATGGGAATGTCATTTGTATCCTGCAGGGACACCGAAAACAAGAATGACGAAATCGAAGAAACTATGGACGACACCGGCGACGCTGTGGAAGATGCCGCGGATGATGTGGCAGATGCCACAGAAGGTGCCTTGGAAAAAACGGGAAAGGCAATTGATAATGCCGCCGAAGAAACTAAAGAAGCTGGGAGAGCAGTTGAGAATGCTGTAAAAGAAATAGGAGACAATAATTGATTCAATTATTGATATTATAAATGTTGAAAGCCCTCCTGTTGGAGGGCTTTTTTGATCTTAAAAAATACAAAAAAAGAGATAATTTCAGAAAAACACCGTAATTTGTTCATTCATATTAAAGCAAATCAAAAAATTATGAATAAAAATTTGAAATTGGCCTGTTGGGCCTTATTTTCTATGACAATTACTGTCAATGCGCAAGACACAGACACAGTCGTCGACAACATGGTTAAAGAAGCCACAGAAAATTCCCAACTAGAACCGCTTGCACACCATCTTTTAGACGTCATCGGTCCAAGACTTACAGGTACACCACAACTAAAACAAGCCAACGATTGGATTGTCGATACCTACAAAAAATGGGGAATCGGTGCAGAAAACCAACAATGGGGCGAATGGAAAGCGTGGGACAGAGGCATCACCCACATTGATCTCATTTCACCAAGAGTACAGACCCTTGACGGCATGCAACTCGCATGGAATCCTAGTACAGGACCAAAAGGCGTTACGGCAGAAGCAGTCATCATGCCAATGTTCAATACCAAAGATGATTTTACTTCCTGGCTAAAAACCATCAAAGGAAAATTCGTCATGATATCTCCCAACGAAGTTACAGGTCGTACCGATGACAACTGGAAAGAATACGGGACCGAAGAATCCATCGAGGCCATAAAAAAACACCGCGATTCCATGAACGGTTTATTTAGAGAAAATCTCAAAATAACAGGGTTGAGTAATTGGAGAGGCACCTCTTTAAACGAAGAAGGTATTAAATTACTAGAATCGTCGGGCGCCGCAGGAATCATAACGTCTTACTGGTCTCGCGAAATCGGATCAAACAAAATCTTTGGTGCTTCTACAGATAAGATCCCAACGGTAGACATCGAATTGGAAGATTATACCATGCTCTACCGCATGGCAGAAAATGGTTCTAAACCTACATTGAAAATAGTGGCCGAATCAAAAGATTTAGGAACAGCTCCAGTCTTCAACACCATCGGTACCATTAAAGGAACGGAAAAACCGGAAGAATATGTGATCCTCTCCGCCCACCTAGATTCATGGGATGGCGCCACAGGAGCTACTGATAACGGCACAGGAACCATTGTCATGATGGAAGCGATGCGTTTATTGAAAAAATTCTATCCTAATCCGAAGCGTACCATCATTGTGGGGCATTGGGGAAGTGAAGAACAGGGCTTAAACGGCTCTCGCGCTTTTGTAGAGGATCACCCAGAAATGATTCCTAACATTCAGGCAGTTTTCAATCAAGATAACGGTACCGGACGCGTTGTTGACTTATCAGGCGCTGGCTTTTTACATGCTTACGAATACATCACACGTTGGTTGGAAGCGGTTCCCAACGATATTACAAAGCACATCGAAACTAACTTCCCCGGTTCGCCAAGCGGTGGTGGTTCTGATAATGCATCTTTCGTCGCTGCGGGTGCGCCAGCCTTTAACTTAAGTTCTTTAAGCTGGGACTATGGGACGTATACATGGCATACCAACCGCGATACCTATGATAAAATTGTATTTGATGACGTCAGAAGTAATGCCATATTAACTGCAATCCTTGCATACATGGCTTCAGAAGATGATACTAAAACGTCGAATGAAAGAATCATCCTTCCGAACAGCAGGCGTACAGGGAAACAGCAAGAATGGCCAGCACAAAAATCACCAGAACGTAATGGTGGTGCAGATTAAAACCCATTCTATAAAAACTAAAAAACCTCCGACTTTTAACAGTTGGAGGTTTTTTTATTTATTGTTTTTAAACTCTATAAGTTGAATGCTGCTTTTACTTTATCAACATAATCTAACTTTTCCCAAGTAAATAAGTCGACATCTAAAGTGATTTCTTCACCGTTTGGTTGTGTGAATGTTTTAGACACGGTTTCAGGAATTCTTCCCATGTGTCCATAGGCTGCAGTTTCGCTATACATTGGTTGGCGCAAATTTAAACGCTCTTCAATGGCCGCCGGTCTCATGTCAAAAATCTCTGCGATTTTAGTAGCAATCTCTCCGTCAGTAATGTTAAAAGGGCATGTTCCATAAGTTTCAACGAAAATAGAGGTTGGTTTTACAACACCTATCGCATAGCTCACCTGTACCAAAATTTCATCACATAATCCTGCGGCAACCACATTTTTCGCAATATGGCGCGTTGCATATGCTGCGCTTCTATCTACTTTACTTGGATCTTTTCCAGAAAATGCACCGCCACCATGGGCACCTTTGCCACCGTAGGTATCTACAATAATTTTGCGACCAGTTAAACCAGTATCACCATGAGGACCACCAATAACAAATTTTCCTGTTGGGTTGATATGATACGTGATTTGATCGTTGAATAATACCTGAATATGTTCTGGCAAGTTGGCCGTCACACGAGGAATCAGTATTGCGATCATGTCCTTTCTAATTTGCGCTAGCATGGTATCATCATCGCTAAAATCATCATGTTGCGTAGATATGACGATAGCATCAATACGTTGAGGTACATTGTCATCGCTGTATTCAATGGTCACCTGGCTTTTAGAATCGGGACGTAAATACGTAATCTCTTTGTTTTCTCGACGTAAAGCTGCCAATTCGATGAGGATTCGATGTGATAAATCGAGCGCCAAAGGCATATAATTCTCGGTTTCACTTGTAGCATAACCGAACATCATTCCTTGGTCACCAGCACCTTGCTCTTCTTTACTGGCTCTGTCAACACCTCTGTTGATATCGTCAGATTGTTCATGGATGGCAGAAAACACACCACAAGAATTGCCATCAAACATATATTCGCTTTTCGTGTAGCCAATCTTATTAATGGTATCTCTTGCAATTTTCTGAACATCGAGATAGGTATTGGATTTTACCTCGCCGGCTAATACGACTTGCCCTGTAGTTACGAGGGTTTCACAAGCTACTTTCGACTCTTTGTCAAACGCTAAAAAATTATCGATCAATGCATCACTGATCTGATCTGCAACTTTATCTGGATGTCCTTCAGATACACTTTCTGATGTAAATAAATACGCCATAATATCAATGTCTATAAATGTTATGCAAGATTTGACGTAAAAGCGTCGAAGGTAGTTTTCACTGCCTTTAGCATTTTTTAATGAGGTTGCAATCAGTCAAATCTTTCCTCTAGTTTGTAATTGAGCGCCAAAAGTACATATAATATTATAATTATGAAAAGAGAAATCGCATCAATTGTAAAACAAAAGTCTTCAGGTTTTCATGCCTAAAGACTTCCTTAAAATAAAACTAATTAATATTAATCTTCGCTCAATCTAAAATCTGAATAGGCGTCCATGCCATGTTCATGAGCGTCGAGGCCTTCCATCTCCTCTTTTTCGGAAACTCGGATGCCAACTGTTTTCTTCAGAACCAATATAATGATGAACGTAGATGAAATACACATAACAGCATAGGATGCAACACCAATCAGCTGACTTATCAATTGATCAAAACCAGCCAGGGCTCCAAAGAGTCCAACAGCTAATGTTCCCCAAATACCGCAAACCAGATGAACGGCAATAGCACCAACAGGATCATCAAGTTTAAGCTTGTCTACCAAGGCAACTCCAAACACAATAATGATGCCTGCAATACTACCAATTAAAATGGCATCGAAAGGTCTCATTTGATCAGCGCCAGCGGTAATAGCAACTAGGCCTCCCAAAATGCCATTGAGGAACATGGTCAAATCGAGATTTTTATAGCAAACAGAAGAAAATAATGCGGCAACAACACCGCCAGACGCTGCGGCCAAGCACGTTGTTACAAGCGTCAATGAGGTTACTCCGGGATCTGCGGAGAGTACGGAGCCACCATTGAAGCCAAACCACCCCAGCCATAAAATCAAAACACCAGCAGTTGCTAAAGGTATATTGTGACCGGGAATTGCTTGGGGTTTGCCGTCTTTGAATTTTCCTATCCGAGCGCCTAAAAGTATAACAGCAACCAATGCAGCCCAGCCACCAACAGAATGTACCAAAGTTGAACCTGCAAAATCATAAAACGGTGTTTCCAAGGTTTGAAGAAATCCGCCACCCCATTTCCAAGACCCCGCAATCGGATAAATAACTCCTACATAAATAATTGTAAATATCATAAAAGGACCGATTTTCATCCGTTCGGCAACCGCTCCGGATACAATCGTTGCTGCAGTTGCTGCAAACATACCCTGAAACAGAAAGTCTGTCCAATAAGTGTAGCCTTCATTGTAAGATAAATCGAGCGTTCCATCTGTGCCCATTGGTGCCTCGATTCCAAAACCTGCGAATCCAAAAAAGCCAGACGCGCCGTCAGCAAAACCTGGATACATCAAATTAAAACCTACCAAACAGTATAGTAAAAGTCCGGTGCAAATAATAAAAATATTCTTGAAAAGGATATTGATGGTGTTTTTTTGACGTGTCAATCCGATTTCCAAAAGCGCAAAACCTAAATGCATAAAGAAAACGAGTGCCGTACAGATCATCATCCATACGTTATTTGTAGTAAGTAATTCCATAATGACGTATTGAGTAAGTTATTTTAAAGTTTGGCCACCTTTTTCACCTGTTCGTATTCTATAGACCTCGTCAACCGTTGACACAAAAATTTTACCATCACCCACCGCTCCCGTAGCGCCTGCTTTCATGATGGCAGATATAGTGGCTTCTTCAAAATCATCATTAACAACAATAGAGAGATAACGTCGCTGTATGTCACTTGTACTATACGAAACCCCTCGGTAAACATGGCCTTCTTTCTCATTGCCCAATCCTGTAACATCCCAGTACGAAAAGAAATTAACACCAACGCTGTGTAGTTCTTTTTTGACATCCGAGAATTTAGATTTTCTTATGATTGCTTCGATTTTTTTCATGCAAATTGATTTTATTAGTTCCGTAAAGACGAAAGGTGTTTTAAAAATTAGTAGATGAAATTATTCCACGATCATTAAGAATAATTTTAGGGGACATTAAATTGGCATCTCTAGTCATACTAAAAATTATAGTTGAGAATAGTAAAATACAAGTGTCGTATGAATCGTTGTATGCACTCAATTGTCACGTCTTTAAGCTATAAATCTAAATAATAATTTATTATACCCTACTTAAGTGGGGATAATTATCTAGATTTTTACACTTTTTTCTTATTACACCCTAAAAAATTGAGGGTATTGATTTTAAATAGTCATTTTTTACGAATTCATAAATTTAATTTTACAGGAAAATCAATAGATTCGATATTTATTTGAAATAAATGAGATTTTTTTAAAATATAGCTGTGTTATAAGTTAGTAAGTCCATGTAATGTTGAATTAAATGTATTGAGGTTTTGATATCATTTGGGACGGGCTATTGTCAATATGACATTAGGATGGCCTAAAATTGATAATACCGAAAAAATACATTGGCTTTTTTCTTTATGGAAGCCAACAGCTTATCTTACAGGTAAATTAGGTGATCCAAGCCTTTAAAAATAAGTAGTATGTTGAAGCAACAAGGACTGTATTGGCCAGAATTTGAACACGATAATTGTGGTGCCGGTTTTATATGTAGTTTGAAAGGAACAAAATCGAATGCCATTATTCATAAAGCACTTGAGATATTAGAAAAATTAGAACATCGTGGTGCTGTGAGCTCTGATGGTAAAACCGGAGATGGGGCGGGCATTCTCATTGACATTCCTCACGAATTTTTTGTAAAGCATTGTGATTTCAACCTCCCGAAATTTGGGGATTATGCCGTCAGCAATATATTTTTGCCAAAACGAGATAATCAACGTGCATACTGTATCGAAAAATTCATGACCCATATTGAGGGTCAGGGATTGCATATTTTGGGATGGAGGGATGTCCCTGTTGATCCTTCTGTTTTGGGTAGAGTAGCAGCTGAAACAGAGCCGTTTGTTAAACAGGTTTTTGTCGGAAAGGCGGACAATAAACAAACTGATTTTGAATTCAACTTAAAGTTATTTATCGCTCGGAAGCAAACAGAGCATCATATTAATAATTCTAAATTATCAGAAAGTGCTCGATTTTATCTTCCGAGTCTCTCTACAAAAATAATCATCTTTAAAGGGCTATTGATCCCAGAGGACATCAAACTTTATTATAAGGATTTACAAGATCCGACCTTGGTGACCAGGCTTGCTTTGGTGCATCAACGATTTTCTACAAACACCTTTCCGACCTGGGATTTGGCGCAGCCATTCCGATACATGTGTCATAATGGAGAAATCAATACGCTTCGGGGCAATGTCTCGCGAACCTTATCTCGTCAGGAATTAATGGAGAGCGATTGGTTCGGACACGACCTCAAGACTATTTTCCCAATCATTCTCCCTGGGAAATCGGATTCAGCACAGATGGATATGGTGGTCGAATTGTTATTGATGACTGGTCGGTCATTACCAGAAGTCATGATGATATTGGTGCCTGAAGCTTGGGAGAAAAATCCTGATATGGATGATGCAAAAAAGGCATTTTACGAATATAACTCTTGTATTATGGAGCCTTGGGATGGGCCTGCCTCCATTCCGTTTACAGATGGTAATTATATAGGTGCTGTACTTGATAGAAATGGATTGAGGCCCTCTCGTTATACGGTAACAAAGGATGGATTTGTAGTCATGTCTTCAGAAACGGGCGTCATCGACATAGATCCTAAAAACGTTGAGCACCATGGACGTTTGGAGCCGGGAAAAATGTTTTTGGTGGATATGAACCAAGGGAGAATCGTCAACGATGAAGAAATTAAGGACGCTATAGTGTCTCGTCATCCTTATAGAGAATGGTTGAACAAAAATTTGGTTCATCTAGCAGATATTCCTGCCAAGAAAGGCCCCATAAAGCATAAGGAAGATCCTTTGGAAAAGCGGCAAATTGTATTTGGGTATACAGAAGAAGATTTAAGCATCATCATTCAACCGATGGCACAATTGGGTAAAGAGCCCATCGGTTCTATGGGAAATGATACACCTATTGCTGTCCTTTCTGAAAAACCCCAACTGATCTATAATTATTTTAAACAGTTATTTGCGCAGGTCACCAATCCGCCGCTGGATGGCATTCGTGAAAAGTTGATTACGGATATCAGTTTAACATTGGGGAGCGATACGAATCTTTTTAAGATAAATGAAGATCAATGCCGTAAATTGAAAATCCAGAATCCGGTAATTTCAAAACATGATTTGGATAAAATAAAAAATTATAAAAATAATCCTGATTTTGTCGTTACGACCATCTCGATGCTTTATGAAGTTGACAAGGGATTGAACGAATTGGAGCGCGCACTCTTAAATTTGGTCAAAACAGCTTCCGAAGCTATAGATCAAGGAGGGAATATCATTATACTTTCAGATAGAGGTGTCAATAAAAAAATGGCGCCCATTCCTGCATTACTTGCATGCTCCTACGTAAATCACGAGCTTTACAAAATTGGAAAACGTGCAAGGGTCAGTATTATTATTGAATCTGCTGAACCGCGAGAAGTACATCATTTTGCCCTGCTATTTGGCTATGGTGCCAGCGCGGTCAATCCATATATCGTCAACGAAATTGTCTTTAA
Organism: Flavobacteriales bacterium; assembly: GCA_038259855.1. GTDB lineage: Bacteria > Bacteroidota > Bacteroidia > Flavobacteriales > Flavobacteriaceae > JBPOFM01. The sequence continues at coordinate 1,147 of JBBSOJ010000008.1, read as the reverse complement.
ACAGGTACAAGAACAAGAAGTTCAAGGTGTGGATTATCTTCAAGCCATTAAAAGCTATAATAAGGCAGTGGGAATGGGCATCCTGAAGGTGATGAATAAGATAGGAATTTCAACGCTTAACTCTTACAGAGGCTCTCAATTGTTTGAATGTATTGGACTAAACACCGAAGTTGTGAATCGCTACTTTCCAAATACCATCACACGAATTCAGGGGATTGGACTTCGCGAAATAGAGAAAGAAATACACAAGCGCCATCGCAGGGCGTACCATACCGATGCTGTGGATGCTGATTTGACTTTAGAGTTTGGCGGAAATTACAAATGGAGACGCAGTGGTGAAAAACACGCCTTCAATCCATTGACGATTGCCAAATTGCAAGAATCAGTCAGAAACAACAAGCACGCGACATTTAAGGAGTATTCCGATTTGGTCAATGAGCAGTCTAAACAATTGATGACTATAAGAGGTCTGTTTGAATTTACGAATTATGATCCAATCCCATTGGAAGACGTCGAGCCTTGGACAAAAATTGTCAGACGTTTCAAAACGGGTGCCATGTCTTATGGCTCTATAAGTAAAGAGGCACACGAAAATTTGGCAATCGCCATGAATCGGATCGGAGGTAAAAGTAATTCGGGTGAAGGAGGCGAAGATGAAGAACGTTTCTACAAAGACTCCAATGGTGATTGGAAAAATTCTGCGATTAAACAAGTGGCATCAGGCCGCTTCGGCGTCACTTCAAATTATTTGACCAATGCTTCCGAAATTCAAATTAAAATGGCGCAAGGTGCTAAACCCGGCGAAGGTGGGCAATTACCAGGGTCTAAAGTGAATCCGGACATTGCCAAGACGCGAAACTCAACTCCATACGTAGGTCTTATTTCGCCACCGCCTCATCATGATATTTACTCCATTGAAGACTTATCACAATTGATTTATGATTTAAAATCTGCCAATCGAGATGCTAGAATCAATGTAAAATTGGTGTCTGAAGTCGGTGTTGGTACCGTGGCAGCGGGTGTTGCCAAGGCAAAAGGGGATGTTATTTTAATTTCTGGCCATGATGGTGGTACGGGAGCCACACCTTTAACCTCCTTGAAACATGCCGGACTTCCTTGGGAATTGGGCTTGGCGGAAGCACAACAG
>JBBSOJ010000007.1:0-28048 GCA_038259855.1 Flavobacteriales bacterium | reverse complement strand
AATTCCAACATTACTTTAATTAAGTTTGAATTATAAAATTAAATTTGTGACCCTAAACTTTAACTTAAAATTTAACATGAAAAAACTACTACTTATGACTGCCATTATCTGTGGAATGGCCAAAATGAATGCCCAAGCTGACAAAGGTGATTTTGAAGTCGGCGCCGGAATAGGTGTCAACATTGCGAGTGTTGATGTACCTTCTAACAACGGTACATCTACCGATGCGAATGTGGGAATAAATATTGCATTTGTTGGTGAATATTATTTCTCCGATAGATGGGGAATTAAATCACGTTTGATTTACGATCAAAAAGGCTGGGGAAATGGCTTTGTAGAACTCGAAGAAGAAATATATACTACAGATTATAATCTTACATATCTGACCATCCCTGTAATGGCGAATTGGCATTTTGGCTCGACTCGCAAATGGCATTTAAATTTTGGTCCCTACGCAGGATTTCTTCTAAATGCGGAAGATGAAGCACGAGGAATGGATTTGAAAGAAGGGTTTAAGTCTACCGATTTTGGGATCGTATTTGGTCTTGGATATAAATTTCCTATTGCTGAAAACACTAAATTGTTTATAGAATATGAAGAACAATATGGGTTAGTAGATATTTTTGAACAAAATATCGGAGGTTCTGCTGTAGTAAACTCACGAACAAGCTTCAATGTTGGTGTATTGTTCTTGTTGAACTAACATCAGAAACATGACTAAAAGAGCCGAATCTTAAAAATTTCGGCTTTTTTATTTGTTAATTGTTTCAAAAACTATAACTATCAATTTAGTTGAACGAGTATTTTTATTACATAATTCTAAAAAACTTTAAATTTAAACACGTATGAAAAATTTAATCATCACTATATTATTAGTAGCTTTTGCCCTTACATCAGCAAGTGCTCAAGACACTGAAACCACAGGTGGATTCTCTAATGGAGATGTCTATTTAACCGGTTCTGTCGGTTTTAATAGTTTTAATCAAGGGGAAATTAAATCCAACGCTTTATAGCTGGCGCCATCCGTTGGCTATTTTGTTACTGATCATATTGCCTTGGAGGCCACACTTGCGTATGGTTCCCAAAAAACTCAACAGGATGACAAAACAACGAACATTGGTGGTGGGATTGATGCCAATTATTTTTTTACACCATTCAACCAATTTTCATTTATTTTGAGTGGAGGAGTATCCTATAACAAGTTTAATTTTAAACCAGATAATGTAGGACAGGAAGATTCTTCATCTGATTCTTTTGGAGCGCAAGTGAGACCTGGTATCAATTATTTTGTATCTAAAAATTTTGCGTTGCGTGCTACAGTCGGTGCCTTATCTTATCGAACGAACAAATCTGATTTTGAAGGTGCAGAGGCACAGAATAATTTTGGTTTGAACTTCAATTTATCCAATATTAATATTGGTCTAACTTATAAATTATAATAAGAGTAAATCAAGATCTGAAAAGCCGAAGTTTGGATAACTTCGGCTTTTTACATCATATTTTTATACTTTTACATTATGAAAAAACTGATAATTATCAATGGACCCAATCTCAATTTGTTGGGTACACGCGAACCGGAGTTGTATGGGAGTTTGTCGTTTACTGAATTTTTAGAAACATTGCAAAGGAAATATCCAAAGGTATCATTAGAACATTTTCAGTCGAATGTGGAGGGTGAACTGATAGATAAATTACAGGAGGTAGGGTTTTTATATGATGGAATTATACTGAATGCCGCGGCCTATACGCACACATCGGTAGGAATAGGCGATGCTGTCAAAGCCATCAAAACGCCTGTGGTTGAAGTGCATATCTCCAACACGTTCAATAGAGAAAAATTTAGACATAAATCGTATATCTCCGCGAACGCCAAAGGGGTTATATTAGGTTTTGGCTTGCAAAGTTATGAGTTGGCGTTACAAAGTTTTCTTATATAAAAAATTGTTTTATGTTGAAATTTTTAGCAATTATTCCGTTCGTGTTGTTTAGTCTAGGTACTTTAAATGCTCAAAATTCGACAGAATTTGGCGTCAAAGGCGGATTGAACTTTACATTTTTTAAAGTTGATGAGCGACAGTTTGGAGAGAATGCTGAAGCCGAAATCGGATATTTTGGAGGGGTTTTCGTTGATTTTAAATTAGAGGATCGCTTCCATCTTCAACCAGAATTGCTTTATATCGCCGTTGGGGATTTTAGATTTTTGAATGCACCGATATACTTAAAATACGATATCGTGAAAGATCTCAACATCTTGATCGGACCAAGTCTTAACTACTTTTTCGACTTTTTTTCCAATAGTTTCAAAGTGCGCGCTGATTTGAGCATCGCTTATGACATCACTTCATCCATCGATTTCAATATGAAATACACATTGGGTTTTGAAGAGCTATCACCCAACGGCTTATTTTTAGGCGTTGGATATAAGTTTTAAATAAAAAAGGCGATCATATTGATCGCCTTTTTTATTTGATGATTTGTATTTTATAAATGAATCACTTCACCATAGGCTGCTGCAACTGCCTCCATGACTGCTTCACTCATTGTTGGATGAGGGTGTACGGCTTTTAAAACCTCGTGCCCTGTCGTTTCCAGTTTACGTCCCAAGACCGCTTCAGCAATCATATCGGTAACACCAGCACCGATCATGTGACAGCCAAGCCATTCACCATATTTAGCATCAAATATCACTTTTACAAAACCATCTTTAGCTCCAGAAGCACTCGCTTTACCAGACGCTGAAAATGGAAATTTACCAACTTTGATATCCAATCCTTTATCTTTTGCTTGCTTTTCGGTCAGACCAACGCTTGCAATTTCAGGATAGCAATAAGTGCAACCCGGAATGTTTCCATAATCCAAGGCCTCTACGTGCTGACCTGCAATTTTTTCGACACATAGAATGCCTTCGGCAGAAGCGACATGCGCCAACGCTTGGCCAGGGGTGACATCACCAATGGCATAATAGCCAGGAATGTTGGTTTGGTAAAAATCATTCACTAGTATTTTGTCTCTATCAACGGCGATACCGACATCTTCCAATCCGATATTTTCTATGTTTGATTTTATGCCAACCGCAGAAAGTATAATATCGGCCTCCAAGATTTCTTCGCCTTTGGCCGTTTTAACTGTAGCTTTAACACCTTTTCCTGAAGTATCTACTGTCGTGACTTCCGAAGATGTCATGATGTTAATACCACTTTTCTTGAAGGATTTTTCTAATTGTTTAGAGATATCCTCATCCTCTACAGGTACAATGTTAGGTAAATATTCTACCACGGTCACATCAGTCCCCATAGAATTGTAGAAGTAAGCGAATTCAACTCCAATTGCGCCTGATCCAACCACAATCAATTTTTTTGGCTGCTCTTTTAAGGTCATGGCTTCTCTATAACCAATCACTTTAACACCATCTTGTTTTAGATTAGGTAACTCTCTAGAGCGCGATCCTGTTGCGATAATGATATGGTCTGCACTATATTCAGTACCATCAACATCAATCTTTTTTCCAGTTTTTAATTTACCAAACCCTTTGATGACATCAATCTTATTTTTTTTCATGAGAAATTGAACACCTTTGCTCATGCCATCTGCTACATCGCGACTGCGTTTGACAACGGCAGTAAAGTCCTTGTCATATTCTTTGACAGAAAGACCATAATCTTCGGCATGTTTGAGATAATCAAATACTTGTGCTGATTTTATCAAGGCCTTTGTTGGGATACAACCCCAATTTAAACAAACACCACCAAGGCTTTCTTTTTCAATAATGGCAGTTTTAAATCCTAATTGCGATGCTCTAATAGCGGTAACGTAGCCTCCAGGACCACTTCCAAGAACAATAATATCGTATTTACTCATGAGAAATTTTTAAACTTTAGTACAAGCTACGAAGTTACAAAAACTAAAATTTAAATTGCAAATTACCTATTCCAAAATATCGTATCCATCGACAGCAACATAAGGATGTATCCTTAATTTCGAATACCTCTAATTTGAAAGTTTTAAAATTATTTGAAGAGTTTTCTTATGGTACTAATATCAATGAAATTTCAATCAATCAACTTTGTACACCAATTTCATGGTTATAGAGGCTGTTTTTTCTCTAGATTCGGTATTGAAGGTGCCTCCCCAAGAATAATCTTCATTTGAATTTTGTCCCGTAATCTGGAAAACGCCCATATCGGCAGATACTAACGTTCCCAAACGGCCACCTGAAAATTCAGAAATTTTTTCCGCCCGTACTCGAGCGTCTTCAGTGGCTTTTGAAATCATTTCAATTTTGAGATCCGCAAGTTTTGTATAATAGTATCTAGGTGATTCTGAATAGAATTGCACACCTTGATTTAAAAGTTCCGTGATTTCTCTTGAAATTTTTTCGATTTTATCCACATCTTTAGATTCAATTTGAATCGATTGGGTCAATTCATAACCCACAAATTCTTCACCTTGGTAATTGCCATCGGATGAATATAATTGCTTGCTTTTCTGATTCGTTTTAACAGCACTATAGATTAACTGTTTTGTATCAATTCCTTTTTGCGATAAGTAGTCGTTTATGATGGATTTATGTTGCTCAAGCGTTACATACGCTTGCTTCAGATCTCTGTTTTCTGCTCCAAATCGACCTTCCCATACAATGAGGTCAGAAGAAAAATCAGCTTTACCCAAACCGGTGACCTGAATTTCTCCATCGACTTTGTTTCGATCCGTATAGGCCTTTCCTAAAAAAATGGCCGACACTACTATGGCAATTCCAAAAATAATTGAATTTAAATAGGGCTTCATTGTTTAAATTTTAACTGGATGAACACTTCAACGTTTTCTCATTCCATCTAAAGAATATCTTCCAGCGCCTGCAAGAAAGAGCACCAAAAAGGCAATAAAATATAAGAGCGCCAATTCCTTTGTTCCCAAATCATCTTTGGCGTGCACTACAAAGGCTGCCACTGCCATGGTAATGAACGCGGGTACGGCTGCCCACTTTGTTTTGAATCCAACAATTAAAAAGATAGGAGCAACCACTTCACCAATCAAGGCCAATATTAAAGATAGGGTTGTACCAACACCCAGTGGATCAGCAAAAGTGGATGGGTCAGAGAGCATGCTCAACTTGGGAATTCCATGGGTTAGCATCATGCCTGCAAAGCCTACTCTCAATAGTAATAATGCGGCGTCAGTAAAATTTTTTGTCATGTAATTTTGTATTGGTGGCTTTAAATACTCTGTGAGTATTTATGGAAGCACTAAATATAACCAAAAAACCTTTCAAATGATTTGAAAGGTTTTTAATAACGTTATCTTAATTTCGGAAAGTCACTCGGATTGACTTCATGCATCATGCTGTAAACAGTTTCAAAAATATCTTCAGTTGAAGGTTTGGAGAAATAATCTCCGTCTGTTCCGTAAGCGGGGCGATGGGCTCTCGCTGCCAATGTTTTTGGTTGACTATCCAAAAATTGATATGCATTCTGGGTATTGATGATTTCGTTTAATATATAAGCCGAAGCGCCGCCTTTAACATCCTCATCGATCACCATCAGGCGATTGGTTTTTTCGATGCTCTTGGCTATATCATGATTTAAATCGAAAGGTAATAAGGATTGAACATCAATGACTTCAGCATCAATACCAACTTCCTGTAATTCCTTTGCGGCCTGCTCAACCAAACGTAATGTTGAACCATAAGAAACAAGCGTAATGTCCTTACCTTCTTTGATGGTTTCTACAACGCCAATCGGTGTTTTAAATTCCCCAAGATTGGTGGGTAATTTTTCTTTTAAACGGTATCCATTCAAACATTCTACAATGAGTGCTGGTTCGTCTGAATCGAGCAAGGTGTTATAAAAGCCAGCAGCTTTTGTCATATTTCGGGGAACCAAAACATGTATTCCTCGTATAAGATTGATGACGCCTCCCATTTGAGATCCCGAATGCCAAATGCCTTCCAATCGGTGTCCTCGTGTACGCACGATCAATGGTGCTTTTTGTCTTCCCTTGGTTCTGTATTGCAGTGTGGCAAGATCATCACTCATTATTTGCAACGCGTATAGGATATAATCAAGATACTGTATTTCGGCAATAGGTCTTAAACCACGCATCGCCATTCCAATACCCTGACCCAATATGGTTGCTTCTCTAATGCCAGCATCAGCCACCCGAAGTTCGCCATACTTTTCCTGCAATCCTTCCAACCCTTGATTAACGTCTCCAATATAACCGGCATCTTCGCCAAAGATCAAGGCTTCCGGATGCTTGTGAAAGATGGCATCAAAATTATCCCGAATCACCACTCGACCATCCACTTCCTCTGCTGAATCATCATATGTTGGCTTTACCTCCGCAATTTTTAATGCGGATAGGGAGGATTCGCTATATAAATGAGAACTGTATTTTGGTTGTGTTGCTTCCAAATAGGAATTGATCCAATTGGAGACAGCTGTTTTTTGTTGCGTCGTTTCGCCTACAACATAGCGCAGCGCTTTTCGAGCTGTTGATAAAATGTCTTTTCTGATTGGCTCATTTAAATCGTTGAGATCATTGATCAGTTTTTTTATAAAAGCCTTATTGGATGAAGCCTCTGCCATTGCGGTCAGTAAAGCAATAGCTTCTTTCTGTTCTTCTTTAATTGGTTTTGAATACGCTTCCCAAGCTGCTTTTTTACCTTCTCTAACTTCTTTTTTAATGGATTTATCTATGGCATCCAAATCTTCTTCAATGGCTATATTGCTTGACAACATCCACTCTCGCATTTTTAGAATACAATCGTGTTCGGATTCCCAAGCCAAGCGCTCCTCGTTTTTGTAGCGCTCATGCGACCCCGAAGTTGAATGCCCTTGAGGTTGCGTTAACTCTACCACATGGATCATGACGGGGACATGTTCATTCCTGGAGATATATGACGCTTTTTGATAAGTATCGATAAGCGCAGGATAATCCCAACCATTCACCTTAAAAATTTCATACCCTTTGTCATCTTCATCGCGTTGAAAACCTTTTAGGATTTCTGAAATATTTTCTTTTGTCGTTTGGTGTCTGGCGTGTACGGAAATACCATACTCATCATCCCAGATGTTTATAACCATGGGCACTTGTAAAACACCGGCGGCATTGATGGTTTCAAAAAACAGGCCTTCACTGGTACTGGCATTGCCTATAGTTCCCCAAGCGACTTCATTACCATTTTCAGAGAAATTAGTGGTATCGATTCCCTTGACATTTCTATAAATTTTAGAAGCCTGAGCCAAGCCTAACAGTCTAGGCATTTGACCAGCAGTAGGAGAGATGTCGGCGCTTGAATTTTTTTGTTGCGTTAGGTTTTTCCAATGGCCATCAGCATCCAAACTATGCGTGCCAAAATGACCACCCATCTGACGTCCTGCTGACATAGGATCATGATCTAAATCTGGGTGACCGTAAAGACCGGCGAAAAACTGTTGAATACTCAACTCACCAATGGCCATCATAAAGGTTTGATCGCGATAATACCCCGATCGAAAGTCCCCATTTTTGAAGACTTTAGCCCATGCCAATTGAGGTAATTCCTTCCCATCACCAAAAATTCCAAATTTAGCTTTACCAGTCAATACTTCACGTCTTCCCAGCATGCTACATTCTCTACTAGTGACAGCAAGTTTATAATCATTCAGAATTTCTGTTTTGAAATCCTCAAAGGTCATGTCTTTAGTAGTCTTTGGTTCAGTTTGCATATTTCTAGAATTTGGCTTTTTTGCAAAGTTAACTAAACTATGGGTTATTTACAACGATGTAGGGATAGAGTTATCTTTCGTGTCGATTGCATTAGCGGTTAGAAAGTTAGGGTGAAAGTTTCTGTTTTAAGGCGTGATAAAACATAGCTTTAAAATAAACATTTAGTTAGAAGACTTCTAATTATAAGCTTTCGAAACGCTTCGCGTAGGGTATTAAGTAGTTATTAATATGACTGAATTCAGTATATTTTCAAAACCATTTACGACGAAATAACCCAAGAAGTGATTGAGGATCTAGCGTAAATAAAATCCTTATTTTTTGATCGTAGCGATCTTGTGCCACTTCCCAACCCAGATTGGAATAAATAGGGAAATAAAGTTCAAAATAATCAGTCACTAAATTCAATCGAATCCCTGTATCGTATACTACCTGTGCATCTGCGCCTCTGCTCTTAACCAAGCCGAGGTCGCCATAAGCCTCGATATACTTCCAAATGGATGCACTTGTATTGATGGTTGTCATCCATTGATTGGCAAATGGGGTCTCTAATTGCGATTTAAATCCACCTTCTGCAATGATGATCTGCTGGCTGAAAATCCCTGAATCTTCCGATCGTCCCAAATAATTATAATCAAATAAATAATCGGTTGGACGGTCTAAAGCGAAGCTGAAGAAATCCGAATTAGGATCGGTGTTATTATATAAAAAAGTTCCTGCAAAAAAACGAAAGTTGAATTGTCTGTTGCTGGTGGAAAGATTTCTGTATTCATAATTTACGGATACTTTGCCAAAATTCTTTGCGGCTTGAAAATCTGTAAACCAACTATAAAAGTTGATGATTCCTGAATTTGAATTGGTATAACGAAGATCGAACACCCTATAATCGGGTTCTGTGATTTCTAGTAATGGATTGTCTTTGACCGTTCTAGAAATATCAACGTATCGTAAATTAAGTGCACTACGTTCATTGCTTCTCAAATCATCATCATTTCTAAAATTGAAGGATAGTGAAGGGGTAATTCTGGTCACGAATGCATTTTCGGCAAAGGAGGAATATCCGACTCCGAAACCATAGGATACGTTGTAAAGATTTCGATCTTCAATATTGTGCGTATAATACACAGAGCCACCACCCGTGAACGTTTTGGATTTTGTGGCATATTGAGGTGAAAATTTATAATTGAGATTTTTACGCAATAAGGTTTTATTATACACCTTGGCGCCCAAGGTAAGTCCATCATAAATGTTGTTGAACTCTACGAGTGGCATCAAAAACACCTGATTGTAATTTGGGTCTTCAACATCTTTGAAAAGTCTAAATTGCAACGGTTTGTTGTTGAATAGAAAGCCTCTCATCGATTTCCAATTATCTCTCAAATTGTATTCAGGCACATTGTTGTCATAGTTCAATACCAATTGGTCTGTGTCGTTCCTTGGAATGGTAATTGTTTTGCTATCCTCAATATTTTCTATCCACTGTTTTGACAGTACTGAATCGTTTTTGATGGTAAATAACGATATGGGCATGGTGTTACGACGCTTGTTTTTTATCGTAAGTGTAATGGAATCTTCTGTCTTTATGACGTTTTTAATCTTGAAATCGACTTTTTTCCGAGTATTGACATATTCCTCAAAAAACCAATCTATATCTTTATCTGTATTGTCATTCAAAATAGATTCAAAGTCGGATGAGGACGTTGTCTTGAGTTTGGATGCCTCCAAATAGTCTTGGATTGATCGTTCTAAAATCTGCGGAGTAACAAATTCCCCAAGATACTTTAGACCAATACCAGCTTTATATTTTCCGGCGATGTTAGCATTGAACTTTAAAAGAGAATCTTTGGATGTCGATAAGGCTTGATCACGGTTGGTGCGAGCCATCTGCGTAAAAAACAAATTATATTGTTCGTTGAATGAAAGATCAGCCGCATGAAACGCCCTGATGCCCCAAATGTTGGCCAGGGTCCCGATCAATTTTAAATCAGGATAATTTTCTTCAACATAATTCATCAAGTAATATATTTGAAGACCATCCTTTAACCAATAATCTTTACGGGGATTGAGAAGGAGCGTGTTGTTGAAGTAATTATTAAGGGCTGTTTTCAAAATCTTCAATTCATATTGAAGGCTGTTAGGATAGGGCCGCAAGAAACTGGGTAATTGATTGAGCCCATAGAGCTGGTCTTTGCGGTATTCAATATCGGTCACCATGAGAAGATCGTGAGGATACGTACCCAGACTCTTGTCAATAAAATGAACGATTTTGTCATTGAGGAGCGTAATTTCGGTAGGATCCAATGATTGCTCTTGGATATCGGTCACTAATGTGAATTTATCCGTTTGCGTAAATTTAAATCGCGACATACGATTCAAGTATAATTTCGTATCGATGCGATTTTTACCGGATAGTCGTACTGATTGAGTAGAATCAAGTACCACCACATTTCCTATATTCAATTCCGAAAAAAGCACGTAATCTTTAGGATATTCAACCTGTATTGTCACGTCACTTGCGGAAATGTACATGTCATCCAAATTCTTATTACTATAATACGCCCATTTACCGTCATAGACGGCCGGCGTAATGTACCAATACTTTAGATTGTATTCGTCATATTCTGTCACTCCATAATTCGTAAATGAATCATCTGGGATGACGGAAATGTAATTGAGATCGATCGTGTAGGAGTCTGCTGGAAGTAGCGGTTCTTTTAAAATTACTTCTATCACATCCGGATGATCTTTGACTCTTTGAAACTGGAGTGAATCGCCTTGTTTTGATTTCATGGATGTCACGACCGTATACCCGCGTTCTTCATTTTTTGCAAAATGAAATTTCGTACTAAACTCTTCAGCAAAGCGCTTCGCCAGAGGTGTTGATTTGGTAGCGTATGCGTTGTTCCAATCGTTTAGATAGATGACTTTGAGAGTGTCATTCGATGTGTTTTTGTACCGAATACTTTGCTCAATTTTTATGGATTTATTAGGAATGTCGAATTTGGCATTAATATCTATTTGGTTTTGCCCAAAGATACCTATGGACAACAAACATAAAAAAAGGAAAATAAGATTGACTTTCAACGGAGGTTTACAAACTTTAAAGATTCTGTACTGATTTGAGGGGACAATTGACGATAACAACGATATGCCCGTTTAAGGGCGTCCTCATTTGTATATATCGTATTATTTGTGTTTATGGTTTTAAACAATTTGTTAACATCATCATAAACGTCTAAAGTTTTATTGGGTTGTAAAATTATTGCGTGTCATGACTTCTAAAAATTCGGGCTTAAATCTGATTCTTTGTAGAAACCATCCAAAATTTTAATGACTTCATCTGGGGTATCCACCAAATGGATAAGATCCAAATCTTTAGAACTAATGTTGGCGAAATTATCCAACAACGTAGAACGTACCCAATCCAAAAGCCCTGTCCAGAAATCTGTACCTACCAATATAATCGGGAATTCCTCTATTTTATTGGTCTGAATTAAGGTGATCGCTTCAAACAATTCATCCAGTGTTCCAAATCCTCCGGGCATGACTACAAATCCTTGGGAATATTTAACGAACATGACTTTCCGAACGAAAAAGTAATCAAAGTCCAAACTTTTATCAGAATCAATATAGGGATTGTCGTGCTGTTCAAAAGGTAAATCTATATTGAGGCCAACGGAAGTGCCTCCTGCAAGGTGCGCTCCTTTGTTACCAGCTTCCATGATCCCTGGACCACCACCTGTGATCACACCATAACCATGTTCCACAATTTTTTTTGCAACTTCTTCAGCAAGTTTGTAGTATTTATGATCTGGTTTGGTTCTGGCAGAGCCAAAAATCGATACACAAGGCCCAATTTTACTTAATTTTTCATATCCATTGACGAACTCGCCCATGATCTTAAATATAGCCCATGAATCATTCGTTTTAACTTCGTTCCAGGCCTTACTATGTTTTTCTAATCTCATGTTATCTTAACTTATTTAGTGAAAAAATTCACACTATAATTAATTGATCGAATAGTGTTGAATTGAAATTTCGAATCGCAAATTTAAATGAAAATATATCATTTAAGTCAATTCAAAGAATTTTAACCTTAATAACATCGGGAAAGCATTCTAAATTATAGAACTCAAAAAATGAAGAATATCAAACGCATAAAAAAAGACAAATCTTTCGATTTGCCTTTATGATATTTATCAAATGTTATTTATTTAAAGCGGTTTACGCCCTGAAATAATGTTGTAAAGTATTACAATGATGGCGATTACTAATAGAACGTGAATTAATCCACCTGTTCCAATGCCATCAACAACACCTAGAAAGCCTAAAAGCCAGATTATAATACAAATAACGGCTACGAGCCAAAGAATACCTTTCATAATTAAATAGTTTTAGAGTTATGATGCTAAAATAGGTGATAATTAACATAATTTTATGTTATAACCGATAAAAATTTAACCCATATGGTAATTGACTAGTAATAAACTAGTTAAAACTCTTAAAAACGAAATTTTTTTAATGAGGTGTGAATGTCTTAAGCTCTTCAAATATATCAACGTCATGTCACGGTCTAGAACCTTCCAATTCCTTTTTGAGAAATTTGGCGGTATAGCTAGTTTTATGCTTGGCAACTTCTTCTGGCGTGCCGACGACTATAATTTCGCCGCCACCTTTACCACCTTCATAACCAACATCTATAATATGGTCTACAGTTTTTATAACATCCATATTGTGCTCAATAATAAGAATGGTATTGCCTTTATCAACCAGTTTTTGCAGAACGTTCATAAGAACTCTGATATCTTCAAAATGCAGCCCTGTTGTAGGCTCATCTAAAATATAAAAGGTATTACCGGTATCGCGCTTGCTCAATTCTGTAGCCAATTTTATACGCTGTGCTTCACCACCCGATAAGGTGGTACTTTGCTGGCCAAGTGTAATATAGCCCAATCCGACATCCTTGATGGTTTTTAATTTTCTGAATATTTTCGGAATATGTTCAAAAAAATCTACCGCGTCATTGATCGTCATGTCCAGAACATCACTGATGGATTTTCCTTTGTATCTTATTTCAAGAGTTTCTCTGTTGAACCGCTTGCCTTGGCAGGTTTCACATTCCACATACACATCTGGTAGAAAATTCATCTCTATAACTCGTACACCGCCACCTTGGCATGTTTCGCAGCGTCCACCTTTTACATTAAAGCTAAAGCGGCCTGGCTTGTAACCTCGGATCATGGCTTCAGGAATCTTTGCAAAAAGACTTCGTATTTCATCAAAGGTCTTTGTGTAGGTTGCAGGATTACTTCTAGGGGTTCGGCCAATTGGTGATTGATTGATGTCAATTACTTTATCGAGATGTTCCAATCCCTTAATGCTTTTATAGGGCATTGGTTTTTTGACGCCATTAAAAAAATGGGCGTTCATAATAGGGTAAAGCGTTTCGTTGATCAATGTTGACTTCCCACTTCCCGATACGCCTGTTACACCAATCATAGTTCCTAAAGGAATCTTGATGGAGACATTTTTTAGATTATTCCCTGTACAGCCTTTGAGTTCAAGGGTTTTGCCATTGCCTTTTCGACGTTTTTTGGGGATGGGAATTTGCTTTTTGCCATTGAGGTAATCGGCTGTTAAGGTATGATGCGTCAATAATTCTGATGGTGTTCCTATACTGATGATCTCACCACCGAACTTTCCGGCCTTAGGACCAATGTCGATAACGTAATCGGCCGCTTCGATCATATCCTTGTCGTGTTCAACTACAATCACGGAATTACCAATATCCCGCAGTGTTACTAACGATTTGATCAATTTTTCATTATCGCGTTGATGCAATCCGATACTTGGTTCATCTAAAATATAAAGAACGCCGACCAATTGCGACCCAATCTGGGTTGCCAATCTAATACGCTGTGCCTCGCCACCAGATAGCGATTTAGAGTTTCTGTTCAATGACAGATAGTCCAGCCCTACATCCAGTAAAAATTGAAGGCGTGTTTTAATTTCTTTGATAATTTCTTCTCCAATCTGAAGTTGCTTGCTTGATAAATGGGATTTTAAATCATCAAACCAAACCGACAAATCCACAATATCCTTATTGGCAAGATCGGCAATATTCTCACCGTTGACCTTAAAATAAAGTGATTCCTGGCGCAGACGCGAGCCTTTGCATTCATCGCATTCCACTTTATCCATATAGTCCTTTGCCCAGCGTGTTAATGACGTAGTTTCAGCATTATTGAATTGATTCTCAATAAAATTTGCGACTCCTTCAAAATCAATTTTATAATCACGTGTGACGCCCAAAGTTTTACTTTCCACCGAAAATTTCTCATTTCCGCCAAACATGATCATCTTTTTGGCGTCATCAGGAATGTTTTTATAGGCGTCTGTCAATTCAAATTTAAACCGCTGTGCAATGACTTCAAATTGTTTGAAAATCCAGCTGTTTTTATAAGGGCCATGTGGTGCCAACGCGCCTGCTTTAATAGAAATGGAGTCATCCGGTACAATCTTACGTTCATTCACTTGGTATAATCGCCCAATCCCATTGCATTTTGGACAGGCGCCTTTAGGTGAATTAAACGAAAAGTTATTCGGCTCGGGGTTTGGATAGGATATTCCGGAAGTCGGACACATCAAATTTCGGCTAAAATACCGTGCTTCATTAGTGTCTTGATCCAAAACCATCAGCACATCCTCACCATGATACATCGCGGTATTGATACTTTCAGACAAACGTTTATCATTATCAGCGGAATGATCGATTTTCATTCGGTCAATGACAATTTCGATATCATGTGTTTTATAGCGATCGAGTTTCATGCCCTTGACCAGATCTTTAACCTCACCGTCAGCTCTTACTTTTACAAAGCCCTGTTTGGCAATTTGCTCAAACAACTCACGGTAATGCCCTTTTCGCGATCGAACG
This sequence comes from Flavobacteriales bacterium, assembly GCA_038259855.1. Classification (GTDB taxonomy): domain Bacteria; phylum Bacteroidota; class Bacteroidia; order Flavobacteriales; family Flavobacteriaceae; genus JBPOFM01. The sequence continues at coordinate 13,407 of JBBSOJ010000007.1, read as the reverse complement.
ACGGGTGCCAAGATATTGATGCGCTTTCCTTCAAAACTTTCCTTGATCAAGGACTGGATTTGCTCATCATTATAACTCACCATCTTTTCGCCCGTATTATAACTATAAGCATCGCTGGCGCGAGCATATAACAAACGGAGAAAATCATAAATTTCGGTGATGGTCCCCACTGTAGAGCGTGGCGATTTGCTGGTTGTTTTTTGTTCTATGGCAATCACGGGTGACAAGCCATCAATTTTATCGACATCAGGTCGCTCCAAACCTCCTAAAAATTGTCGTGCGTAAGCAGAAAATGTTTCGATGTAGCGACGTTGTCCTTCGGCATAAATGGTGTCAAATGCCAAGGATGATTTTCCGCTACCGGAAAGTCCGGTGATGACAACGAGTTTTTCTCTTGGGATGGAAACATCAATATTTTTTAGGTTGTGAACTCTGGCACCTCTAACCTCAATAGTATCTTCAAATTGACTCATGAAATTCTAAAATTCTTCTTTTTTATTAGCAAGATTGCAAAGATAAGGCTTTAGATGTTAATTTCTTCTGAAGTTTAAACGTGGATTTGTTGTTTAGGATTTACTTTTTTCGGTGGAATATTGAAGAAGTTATCAATCATATCGATAGTTTTATGATTGTAAATTGATTTTTTAATACGTTGTGAGATTAAATTTAAATTGATAGTTTTAAATTTTGTTAAATATATACTCAAAAATCCCCAAATGAATAACTATCTGCTATCCGTCTTGTTCTTGCTTTCTGGTGTTTCAACCTTCAGTCAAACCAATTTTGAATCGGGTTATTTTATTTCTAACTCTGGAATAAAAACAACCTGTTTAATAAAGAATCTAGATTGGAAGGACAATCCCACCAGCTTCAAATATAAATTATCGGATGCCGCTGAAGTTGAAACTGCAACGTTGAATGATGTCAATGAGTTTGCAATCGGAGGTGGTTCAAAATTTATAAAATTTACAGTTGATATTGACAGATCTTCACAGATATTGAGCCATATGACAGAAGGGGCAGAGCTCAATTTTGAGACTGAAACCTTATTTTTAAAGGTTATCGAAACTGGGTATGCCAATCTCTATTATTACGAGGACAGCAATCTTACTAGGTACTTTTATAGCACAACTGATTTAGTACCCGTTCAATTAGTTTACAAGCAATTTAAAGCAGACGGAGGACGACGAATTGGCGAGATCAATCAATTCAAAATTCAGCTATTACGAGACGTATCCAATGATTGTGTCAGTAAATCCAAAATTGATAATTGCGACTATAGGCTAGCTGATCTTTCAAAACTTTTTAAGGATTATAATACATGTTCGCAGGAAGGTCGTGATCTTGAAAATACTGATCTTCAAAGTGATACCAAAAAGAAAAACCAATTGCATTTAAGTATAAAGCCGGGTATAAGCAAGAGTTCGTTGTTTGTAAAGAGGAAACTTCGATTTTCAGATCGGGATGTGCAACTGGATGATGAGCTATCATTAAGGATTGGTCTGGAAATTGAATATGTATTGCCATTTAACAATAATAAATTTTCAGTATTTTTTGAGCCAAATTATCAATATTATACAACCGAAGGCACTTCAAATGATTTTTTATATGATGTGGACTATATGTTTTTTGAATTCCCTATCGGAACACGTTATTCTGCATTTCTAAATGATACTTCCAATATCTTTTTTAATGTTGGTTACTCGTACAGAATGGATCTGGATTCGGAATTTAAAACAAGACAAATCGTAAATTATGAAATACCTTTTCAGGACGTGGAATTAGAAGGTACTTCTGCTGCGCTCCTCGGACTTGGCTACCGCTTTAAAAAACATAGCTTGGAATTTCGGTACTATTTTAAATCAGAACTATTTAAAGAAAATGAGGTATGGGAATCAGAATTTAAAACAGCTTCATTGATCTATGGCTATAGATTTCTTTAGTGATTATATTCATTATGACGCAGATTGTATTTTATGTTTTAAAATTAAGTACGTCTCAATTGGTTTGATCAATGCACCGAGAGGTTTCGGTAAAGTCTTTTTAGTGATATTTTTTGATATCTTCGTTTTATGAAAACTCTGGACATACGAACTGTCAATGTAACAAAATATATCACACCGCTGCGTGAAGGCGGATCACTTCCAGCAATCGTAGAAGGTGATGATGGCTTTTTATATGTTTTAAAATTTAGAGGCGCCGGTCAAGGGAAAAAAGCCTTGATAGCTGATTTTTTAGGAGGTGAATTGGCACGAGTTATTGGGTTCAAGGTTCCAGAAATGGTATTTATGAATCTCGATAATTCTTTCAGTCAAACCGAACCAGATGAAGAAATTCAAGATTTATTAAAATTTAGTGTTGGTTTAAATTTAGGTGTCCACTTTTTATCAGGTGCCATAACCTTTGACCCTTTGGTATCAAAAATAGAGGGTCTTACTGCTTCCAAATTAGTGCTTTTGGATATTTTGATCAGCAACATCGATCGTACGGCCAAAAACACAAATTTGTTGATGTGGCATACTAATTTATGGCTTATCGATCACGGCGCAAGTTTCTATTTTCATCATAATTGGGATGGTTGGAAGCATCATTTGACTAAAACATTTCCCCTGATCAAAGATCATGTGCTACTTTCCCAAGCATCTGATTTAAAAACTGCTGCAAGACATTTGGTGGACGCGCTTGATGAAAAAACAATAAAAAAACTAATTGACACTATTCCTGACGATTGGTTATCAAGCGAATCAGATTCGATGAGCAATGCAGACATGAGAGATGCTTATTCTACATATTTGCAAGCGAAACTTTCCATGATGGATGTGTTGGTAAAAGAGGCCGAAGATGCAAGATAAAGTCACATTTGAATATGCCATCATCAGAGTTGTCCCTAGAGTTGAGCGGGAAGAGTTCTTTAATGTGGGCGTGATTTTGTTTTCGAAGCGCAAAAAATTTTTAGGCGTAAAATTTCAGGTCGATCAGAAAAAGTTAGAAGTATTCACCAGCGACATAGACCTTGCCATGGTCCAATCTCATTTAGAAGCTTGGCGATCCATATGTGAAGGTCATCCTCATGGCGGAACCATTGGCGCTTTCGAACAGTCCGATCGTTTTCGTTGGTTGGCATCGTGTAGAAGTACGATTATTCAAAGTTCAAAAACACATTCCGGACTCTGTAACAATCCGCAAAAAGAATTGGATGCAATTTTTGAAACCTTTGTTTTGTAATCTCTTTATTGATGACTTTTGGTCTGTGATGTTTTCGAGATCTTTAATTGGTTCCTTTTATATCTGTAATCTCCAATCCTAAAATCATCAATTTGTGAAATGTAGGCAACTGTGCGCCACTTTCGGTGGTTGTCCAGTCATTCCAAGAGGCTTTAAGACCTCCAATGGGCAAAATATCAACCCACATTTGGAAACCAATTGGTTTGTTGTTGTCATCCAAATGCCAAAGATACGAATCACCTGGCGTAGAACCACCAGATGTATATCTTACTAGAAGTCCTTTGTTACCATCCTTTAACGCCACGATGCTGCGTTCAGTGCCTTTATCGAAAACTTTATAGGGTGCCACAAGCCAAAAACTGTCATTATTAAAATAATCAATGGCGTTGCTTATTAATTCTTGGGATTGTTCTCCTGAAACTTCAAAATTATGGACGAAGGTTTTACTTTTTGCTGTATCCTCCAGATTAAGATTTACCTTATAATCTTCCCAGTGGACCATGCACGTCGCCTCCTTCTTTTTCCATTTATAATGATGCCTGTTCTTAAAGGTAAACTCTATGTAATTTGTATTTTTGTAGGCTTCATAATCCAAAGCATCTAACATATTTGAAGCTAATTGTTCAGCTTCGGCACCCTTAACACCAATTGGTAGTTCTTCGTTGTATTTAATGTAAACAAAACCAAATAGCAACAGTGTTGGTAAGGTCAGGAAAATTAGAATACCACCTATGATTTTGAGTATTTTTTTAGGTTTTGCCAATTTGAGAATGTTTTTACGAAGATACTCAAAAGAATGATTGTATTGCCTTTAGGTCGAAATAGGTTGAGATACTGATGGAAAGTAAATTCTGGTTTAAATCTAGGACATTCTAAACATCAAAGTACGCCGATGTATATTACTTTTTGCAGTAGATCACTTGCGTATAATCACAAGGTTTGATTGTCGAAAGATGATGAAATTTCTATGAGTTTTTCTTCGGAAAAATGTTGTAGTTCTTTAAAAAACTGTGTGAATTCCAATTCAAATTCTGTATAATACGCTTCAAGTTCTACGGTCGCCTTATTCATCCCAGATCTATTTTTTGTGCGCCTGTTCATTCCGTTTAAAACGTTCTGTATGCCATCCAAATTGGCATAATTCAACAGCCAATTATCAGCCATCATAAAAGGCATCATTTTTTGTATTCTAACAGGTAAAACTTCAAAATGCTGTTTTAGCATGTCGTAGAAATTGTCAACGAAAATAGATAATGGCACAGCAGAATAGGAGGTCCAGTTTTTGGCAAGGAAATGGTCATATAATATATCCACAATGACACCGCTATAATGACTGTAATTTTCGTGCAGTCGCTTGGTGCTTTGTCTTACAATGGGATGTGCATCCGTAAAAGTGTCAATTTGACGATGTAGAAGAATACCAATTTGTATCTCTTTTGGGTATGTTTGATAGTGTTTGCCCCTAATGCCATCTGCAATAAAATTACCGATTGTAACCATTTCGCAATTGCCTGATAGATAAATATGCGCTAAAAAGTTCATTACTCAAAATTACAACTTATCAGTCACGAATTCAGATATTAAATCACAGAAGCTTAAAAAAAGTGCTAAACGTAATAATTGTTTCAATATAGATTTTGTAGGTTTAATTAATATGTTCTTCTGTTCAAACACTGATTTCGATCTAAAATTTATTAATTGAAGTAGTATATTTGCTATTGAATTTTAAACTTTTGACATGACACTTATAAAATCTATTTCAGGAATACGAGGAACCATTGGCGGTGCGGTTGGCGATAATCTTACACCAATTGATGCAGTTAAATTTGCTTCTGCTTACGGAACATGGTTAAAACAACAGCGCAACAAAGAAGATTACCGTGTGGTTGTTGGCCGTGATGCTCGTATTTCAGGAGAAATGATTCAAAATTTGGTAATGAATACCCTTGTGGGTTTAGGGATTCATGTCATAGATTTGGGACTATCAACAACGCCAACTGTTGAGATTGCGGTGCCGATGGAACATGCCGATGGTGGAATTATCCTTACAGCGAGTCATAATCCGAAGCAATGGAATGCCCTTAAATTATTAAATGCTAAAGGGGAGTTTTTAGACGGAGTGGAAGGCGCCAAAATTCTTGATATCGCAGAAAGTGCTCAAATGGACTTTTCTGATGTGGATAATCTTGGCAAAATAACAAAAAATCAAGCTTATATTGATTTGCATATTGATGCCGTTTTAAAGCTCCCTTTGGTGAATAAAAAAGCGATTGAAGATGCGAAATTCAAAGTGGTTGTGGATGGTGTAAATTCAACAGGTGGTATTGCACTCCCTTTGTTATTGGAGCGATTGGGTGTTCACACCGTAAAGCTGTATTGCGAACCAAATGGTCATTTTCCTCACAATCCAGAGCCATTGAAAGAGCATTTGGGAGATTTGGCTGCTGCCGTGGTCAAAGAAGATGCAGATTTAGGAATTGTAGTCGATCCTGATGTAGATCGTTTGGCTTTTATGGATGAAACGGGTGAGATGTTTGGTGAAGAATATACCTTGGTGGCTTGTGCTGATTACGTTTTGAGTAAAACGCCCGGAAATACTGTGAGTAATATGAGTTCTACACGAGCATTGCGAGACATCACCGAGAAGCATGGCGGTACATATGAAGCTAGTGCCGTTGGGGAAGTAAATGTGGTAGCTCTAATGAAGAAAAATAACGCTATTATCGGAGGTGAAGGAAATGGTGGCATCATTTATCCTGAATCCCATTATGGCAGGGATGCGCTTGTTGGCGTTGCGCTTTTTTTAAGCTTATTGGCTGAAAAGCAACTAAAAACAAGTGAATTGAGAGCATCCTATCCCAATTATTTTATGAGCAAAAAGAAAATTGAATTAACACCAGGACTTGATGTGGACGGCATTTTGAAGGCAATAGAAGCGCGTTATATAAATGAAAAACTCTCCACCATTGATGGTGTTAAGATTGACTTTAGCAACAGTTGGGTGCATCTTCGCAAAAGTAACACAGAACCGATTATAAGAATATATACCGAAGCACCTTCTCAACAAGAGGCTGATACTTTGGCAGATAAAGTAATTGCTGAAATTAAGGACGTTGCAAATATTTAGTACCTTTGCCTATTGTCAGAATGAGTGTTTGCAATGAATCGCATAAAGACCGTTTACCGAGATGTATTGAGAACCAATATCTTTAATAACATTAAGTTTTCGCTTAAATGCTATAAGGGAGTTTGTTAATCCTAATGTTTCGGGAGCTTCGAGAATTCTTATAATAATTCCGATAAGGTTCTCGATATATTGGATTTTAGATGCGTTTCCGATTGGAATAGAACACTCGAACTGATAAGAAACCAATAAAGATGTTATTGCATGATTTCCACTGAAACACCAAAAATAAAATCGTCCGAATTAGAACTCTATTTCAATCAGTTCAGAAAACATATCATTGGCATTGACCAAGAATTTGTGTCACCTTTTGGGAAACAGAAAATAATCTATACAGATTGGACGGCTTCGGGCAGATTATACCGCCCGATTGAGGATAAATTATGTAACGATTTTGGCCCTTTTGTGGCGAATACCCATACTGAAACTACAGTTTCGGGTACTGCAATGACCAAATCCTATCATAAAGCAAGACACATTATTAAAGAACACGTTCATTGTAATGCAGATGATGTTCTGATAGTTTGTGGTAGCGGTATGACGGATGCGGTCAATAAATTTCAGCGTATTTTAGGATTGAAAGTACCTGAAAATCTTCAAAAATATACCAACGTCCCTGATGAGATACGACCTGTTGTATTCATTTCACATATGGAACATCATTCCAATCAGACCTCTTGGTTGGAGACCATTGCAAAAGTGGAAGTGATTCCTCCCGGACCTGACGGATTGTTCGCAATGGAAAATTTAGACACGCTTTTAGAAACCTATAAAAACCATACCATTAAGATTGCTTCCGTTATTGGTGGCAGTAACGTTACAGGGATTCAAACGCCATATCATGCCATTGCTAAAAAAATGCATCATCATGGAGGCGTTTGTTTTGTGGACTTTGCCTGTTCAGCACCTTATGTTGATATTAATATGCATCCTGTTGATGAAGAAGAAGCTTTGGATGCCATATTCTTTTCGCCGCACAAATTTTTAGGAGGGCCAGGAACCTCTGGTGTGTTGATTTTCAATAAAAAACTCTACAAAAACATGATACCTGATTGTCCAGGTGGTGGCACCGTTAGTTGGACGAATCCTTGGGGAGAGCATAAATACATTGATAATATTGAAGATCGTGAAGATGGTGGCACACCAGGATTTCTTCAAACCATAAAGACCGCTCTGGCAATCCGATTAAAGGATCAGATGGGGGTTGATAATATTTTAAAAAGAGAACATGAGATTGTATCTTATGTTTTCAGCCAACTTCAGGAGATTGATAACTTCCACATTTTGGCAGAGCAACATCAGGAAAGGCTAGGGGTGATCTCATTTTATATTGATCATTTACATTATAATTTGGGAGTTAAATTATTAAACGATCGGTTTGGGATTCAAACGCGCGGCGGTTGTAGTTGTGCCGGTACTTATGGCCATTTTTTACTGCATGTAGATGTGGAACATTCCAATGAACTGACGAAGGAGATCTCTTTAGGAGAGCTGACGCGCAAACCAGGTTGGATTCGTTTGTCCATTCATCCCACGACCACCAATGCCGAAATTATATATGTTTGTAATAGCTTGAAAGCCTTGGCAGAACATCATGAGACGTGGGCCACGGATTATGAGTATTCAAGATGTTCCAATGAATTTGTTCACAAGTCCTGCATTCAAAATGAGCATCTTGAAATGCCCGTGGACGCTTGGTTTGATCTGTGATTATCGATACGATTCTGGAACAATATCTTTGTGTTTCCAGCGCTTGTGGGTCCATAAATAATATTCCGGAGCTTCTTTGATCTGCTGTTCAACCAATCGAAAAAAGTGATTGGTGATCTCATAATTATTGAATGTTTTTGGCTCCAGCGTGATCGTTTCAAAAGTTGTTTCATAATAGCCACGCTTCAAACGTTTCACTTTAAAAAACACGACGGCCATATCCAAGCGTTTTGCCAACATTTCGGCACCTGTATGCATCGGTACAGTATACCCCATAAAATCGCCCCAATGTTGCGCCGTGTGAGGCTTTGCGGTTTGATCTGACACGAAACCACTGATCGTCAAATTTCCCTGGACTTTAGCTCTAATCAATGTTGGTATAGCCTCTTTTGTGGTAATAAGATGACTGTTATACTGCGCTCTGATGCGCTTTACCAACCGATCAAAATAAGGATTGGCAAGACGTTTATAGACAGCATAACCTTTGGTGTTTTTGTCTACGAATCGATTCAAGATAAAAATCCATTCCCAACTTCCATAATGCGCGCACATTAAAATGGTACTTTTATTCATGGCTTCAATCTCATTGAGCAATTCAACGTTACTGAATTTAAAATGGGCTTTCATCTCGTTTTCAGTAATGGTCAATGACTTGATGGCTTCAACGATCATATCACAAAAATGATGGTAGAATTTTACGGTTATGGCGTTGATTTCAGTCAAAGACTTTTCCGGAAATACAAGTTTCAAATTATTTTGAACAACGGTTTTGCGATATCCAAACACCCTATAAATCCAAAAGTACAAGATATCCGAAAAAATATAGAGCAGCCTAAAGGGAAGAATGGAAATGATCCATAAAAAAGGATAAACCAGAATGTAAGCAAGAAATTGCATTAATAAATATTAGATTTGCAAAAGCAAATATATGCTATATTCTAATTAAACGTTTGGTGTTTATGGGTAATTTAAGTCTGATTACGATCGTCATTATTGCGGCAAATGTGCTTATTTCTTTTAAGGGATTTAAAGATTACGGTTTCTTTGAACGCTATAAGTTTAATGTTGGAGCCATAAGACGAGGTGAGCAGATTAGAATGTTCAGTTCAGGATTTTTACACGTTGATACGATGCACCTCATTGTCAATATGTTCACGCTTTATTTCTTTGCCGATATCGTGGTGATGGAGCTGGGGAATCTCAATTTTATTATTGTGTATGTTTTGAGTCTGATTCTTGGGAATCTACTATCGCTTTATTTTCACCAAAACGAATACCATTATACGGCTGTCGGCGCCAGTGGTGCTGTTACGGGTATTTTATACTCATCAATACTGCTTTATCCGAGTATGGAATTGTATATGTTCTTCATTCCAATCCCAATTCCGGCGTATGTTTTCGGGATTGGATATTTACTGTATTCTATTTACGGGATGAAGCAACGCATTGGAAATATCGGTCATGATGCGCATTTTGGTGGTGCCATCGGAGGTTTTGTCGTCACGCTATTCTTAATGCCATCACTTTTTCAAACAGACTTGTTAATGATCGGACTTTTAGCCATTCCGATCATATTATTATTTGTTTTGCACAAGGCCGGAAAGTTGTAGTGACTTGACGTTTTGATTAACATCAGGTCACTTTTATTTCAGCATTTCAGCAATTTTATCTTCCAAGTCTTGACCTCTCAAGTTTTTTGCAACAATGATTCCTTCGGCATCTAAAATAAATGTAGCTGGGATGGATTGAATGTTATATTGTAATGCTACCTGATCTTGAAAATAATTAAGATGAGATACATGATGCCAATTTAAGTTATCATCGGCAATCGCTTTGAGCCATCTTTCTTTTTGACCTTTTCTGTCTAACGACACACTGATGATTTCCAAACCTTTGTCATGATATTTCTCAAAGACCTTTACAACATTCGGATTTTCCTTTCGACAAGGGCCACACCAAGCTGCCCAAAAATCAATGATGGTAACTTTTCCTCGAATATCATAAAGTGATAGTGGTTGACCATCTGGATCAGGAGCGGTAAAATTAGGCGCTTCTTTACCGATATCAAGTTTCGCGAGATTGGCGTTCTTCGTTCTCACGATTTCCATATTCTGGTCAACAATCTTTCCGTAGGGCGAATTTTTGATATCAGGATCCAATGCAGCGTATAGTTCTTCAATTTCTTCAAAATTCATTGGATTACCCTGAAGAATGTTATCTATGAGCGATAAGGAAAAGAAATTGTCAGTGTGTGTCTTCAAGAATTCCAAAGGATAATTCATGACAGCGTTGTGGGATTCTGTTAATTGTTGTGACACTGCCTCAATAGTTTCAGGATCATTTTGTTCGTTAGGATTTTGCACGGCAGCAAATTGCATATTCAATTCATTCCGCTTTTCGAGCAATTTTTTAAAGCCTGTGGTATATTCCGCCAAGGCTTCATTGGCTTTGGTACCCGATACCTTTGAAGCTTCAATATCATCCTTATTGAATTTAATGTTTATGGATTCATTTTCGACAATGATAGGTACAACTCCATTGATATTATTGACCGACAAAAACATCATTTGAGGCACATCAAGCTTGCCTTCAAATTTAAATTTGCCATCCATCACTATGGCGGTGTCTTGAGTTTCCTGACGTCCTCGCGGATCATTACCTTTTTTAAGGTAAACTCTTATGCCATTGTAAATCCCATCAGCGGTTCCGGTTATGACATAGCCGTCAGTTTTGGTATTTTTATTATCACGATCGCAAGACATCATTAGAAGTCCAGCCATCAAAAAACATACAATTAATTTCATTGTTTCTCAATTTAAGATTGCAAATATAATAAGATGCAGGAAAATTTAGAGGACTATTAACTTAAAGAAAAGGAATTCTAAAGTCATCAAACTAGAATTTTGCTATACTTTTGTTTAAATTATGAATATGTTGAACACTGATACCATCGTTGCACTGGCGACACCGTCTGGAAGTGGCGCCATTGCCGTAGTCCGTTTATCGGGACCGGATGCCATGACCATTGGAGCGCATTTTTTTAAATCGATATCTGGTAAATCATTAGCAAAGCAGAAATCTCACACCGTACATTTGGGCCATATTGTTGAGGACACCAGGGTGATAGATGAAGTGTTGGTTACGATTTTTAAAAATCCACATTCTTACACCGGTGAGGATGTTGTGGAAATTTCATGTCATGGTAGTTTATACATTCAACAGGAAATCATCCAATTATTTCTTCGTAATGGTTGCAGAATGGCGAATGCAGGAGAATATACCTTGAGAGCCTTCTTAAACGGAAAATTGGATTTAAGTCAAGCTGAAGCTGTTGCTGATTTGATCGCTAGTGATAGTGAAGCTTCCCATAAAATTGCCATGCAGCAGATGCGTGGCGGTTTTAGCAACGAAATCAAATTACTGCGGGACGAGTTGATGAATTTTGCCAGTCTGATAGAATTGGAACTCGATTTTGCGGAAGAAGACGTCGAGTTTGCCAATCGTGATGAATTTTATAAACTGATCAACAGGATAATCAACGTACTTAAGAAATTGATCGATTCGTTTGCGGTTGGAAACGTCATTAAAAATGGCATTCCCGTCGCCATTGTTGGTGAACCAAACGTAGGAAAATCAACACTATTGAACGCCTTATTGAATGAGGAGCGGGCCATTGTCTCCGAAATAGCAGGAACGACGAGAGATACAATCGAAGATGAAATTACGATAGGAGGGATGGCATTTCGATTTATAGACACTGCCGGCATCCGTGAAACAGAAGATGTCGTGGAAAGTATCGGCATCAAGAAAACTTTTGAAAAAATAGAGCAAGCACAAGTCGTGCTATATTTAGTGAGCAGTCTTCAGTTGGCAGTTGGCAGTCATGCGATACAACCTTTGATTGTTGAAATAGAAAAAATAAAGAATAAGTTTCCGCAGAAGCAGCTGATCATTATCCTGAATAAAATTGATCAGATTTCGGATATTGATTTAGCGGAATTAACAAAAGCGATCCTTCCGCATGCTTCCAATCTTATTCCCATCTCCGCTAAATCAGGTTATGGTGTAGAACAGTTGACCAATTCGCTTCTTAATCTTATTAACACGGGTGCCTTAAGAAACAACGAAACCATTGTCACCAATACGCGACATTATGATGCACTATTAAAAGCATTTGAAGAAATCCAAAAAGTGAAATACGGTTTGGATTCGGAACTTTCTGGCGATTTATTGGCCATTGATATTCGCCAAGCACTGTTTCATTTTGGTGAAATCACAGGCGAAATCACCAATGATGATTTGTTGGGGAACATATTTGCTAATTTTTGCATAGGGAAGTAAAGATTATTTGATACAAAAACAAGACAAATTTCTGTTCAAATTCACTATTTTTGTTAGTAATGAAAAAAGCATTCCACAAAGCGACCTCTTTTTTAATGGCACTCGTCGTCCTGTTTTCTACGATGTCATTTACTATGAGCTCGCACTATTGTGGAGATAGTTTGGTGGACAGTTCTGTTTTTTCAAAATTGAAAACTTGCGGAATGGAAATGGAAAGCGAATCTGACGCAAGTTTACAACCCTCAGATTGTTCTATTACCAAAAAGAATTGCTGTAGCGAGGAAAGAGTAATCATAAAAGGACAGGACGAACTAAAAGTTACTTTTGATAAAATTTCTTTCGACCAACAACTATTTGTTGCAGCTTTTGTTCATACCTACATTACACTTTTTCCTTCAGTAGAAGATGCTAAACCATCTTTAAAAGCCTATCCACCACCTCTTATAGTCAGGCAACTCTTCAAACTTGACGAGACTTATTTAATTTGATTTTTTAGCGTGATAGTTTTTCAGCTTATTATTCAATAGCCGAAAAATGGGCTTGCTATATTCCGATTTTAAGGAATAATATGCTTTATGCCCAATCTTAATTTGTTTGACATTTCAAGTCTAACATCTAGCGTCTAACATCTTATGTCTAAAAAATATGCTAAATAAAAGCATCAAATTCCTGATCGAAAATAAACTGGTTGCCGTTTTAATATTAGTGGCTTTTGTAGGCTTTGGAACGGTCTACGCACCTTTCAATTGGAATACCGGAATAATTCCAAGTGACCCTGTTGCAATTGATGCCATTCCAGATATTGGCGAAAACCAACAAATTGTATTCACCAAATGGGATGGTCGCTCACCACAAGATATTGAAGATCAAATCACCTATCCTTTAACGACTTCCTTACTAGGTATTCCTGGAGTAAAAACCATTCGTAGTTCTTCAATGTTTGGATT
>JBBSOJ010000006.1:0-28973 GCA_038259855.1 Flavobacteriales bacterium | reverse complement strand
GATGTATATGAGCTGTGGCGTGTTTTAGCACGAACCTCTCCAAATATAAACTAACTTTGGGAAATCCGTAGATTTTCCAAATAGGCACAGACCAAGCCATAGCTTATATACGGTGTTGTAAACTGTGCTTTGTTTTTATTCGCAATGTTGTTCAATTCGTTCTTGAGCATATTCAGCTCCTAATTCTTTTGCTTTTTTCCAATTTACACAAGCCTCTGTTTTTTTCTCTTGATTATATTTTGTGTTTCCAATGTTAAAATAAGTCATTGCGTCATTAGGTTCTAATTCCAATGCTTTTTTATAATCTTTAAGCGCTCCTTCATAATCTCCATTTTCATCTTTTACGGTTCCTCTGTTTGTGATAGCAGAAAAAAAGTCAGGTGCTAATTCAATTGCTTTGTCGTAATCAGCAATTGCTGACTTCCACGTGTAAAGTTCATTTTTTACAATCGCTCTTGAATAGTATGAATTCGGTTCTTTTGGATTAATTTCTAATACAATAGTCCAATTTGCAATTGCACCACTCAAATTATTTGAATTATATAAATCTATTGCTTTATTGAAATAATAATCCTCTTTTGATTCTATAAATTCTGGAAGCATAGGTTCTTTGTCAACTTCAGCTCCATAAGCATCGAACTTACAATCAAATTTATAACCTATTTTTGCCATATCTAAAGCCCAATACGTTAGATTGTCTTTTGTGATTGGAAATAAATCCGTTTTTCCTCTTAATTCAAAACTACCTTCCCAAGTTGTATATTCCTCAAAAGTATATCCATAATTACTTTTAAGATATTCATTTAGTTCTTCAAGTTTTTCTTTTTTATCAGATAGAAAGTGAAAATCAAGTTTTGTGTATGCAAAATCAATTAATTCACTTTTTTTCATATTCTCATAAACGTCTTCGGCTGAAACCATTTCCTTTCCAAAATTGTTTACGAAATCGTCCCAAGTAAAATAAGTATTCTCCATTTCTTGACTGTAAGAATTTAAAATTGATAGTGTTAATATGAATAGAAGCAGTTTTTTCAGCATTGTTTACAACAAAAGTATATCATCAATTGATGATACATTCCTTATATAAATCATAACTAGTTAAGTTGTCTATAAAATCAGTCATTACCATCTTCATAAATCTTCAAGCGTTTTTGCGCTAATGTTAGTTGCGATTGTAAGTCCTCAATGCGCTCCAGCAAATTCAATACCGTGTCGATGCCTTCAAAATTCAACTGTAAATCATCATGGAGTCGTATCATTGATTCCAGATGTTTAATATCATTCTGGTGAACGCATGGAGATTGCTCGATGGTGGTCAGTTCTATGAGGCCGTAGTCATTGAGATTCTCAAAAAATGTTGTTTTCACCGCGTAATGAGTACACAATGTTTGTATGGGTATATAACGTTCTATGTTCATAAGTTTAAATTTTTAAGTTCATTGAACAGTTCTTTTTCTTTATCTGATAAATTGGTTGGCATTTTGATGTCGTAAGTAATATACAAATCTCCAAACTGGCCTGCTTTTTTATAAATAGGGAACCCTTTGCCTTTTAATTTGATTTTCGTGCCGTTTTGGGTTTCTGGTTTTACCTTTAGTTTTACCTTGCCGTCGAACGTTTTTACTGTGACATCGCCACCCAGTAATGCGGTGTAGAGATCGATGGTCTCTGTGCCGTACAAATTGGCACCATCGCGTTTAAAACTGGTGTTGTTCGTTACTGAAAATTGAATTAATAGATCACCATTAGGACCACCATTGATACCGGGACTTCCCTTGCCATTTATTTTAATGACCTGACCATTTTCAACACCGGCAGGAATGGTCAATCGGATATTTTTGCCATTGACGGTCAGTACGCGTTTTTCAGTTTCGAAGACATCTTTTAAATTAAGCTGCAATTCCGCATTAAAATCCTGTCCTCTATAACCGCCCGAACGCCCACGTCCACCGCCACCAGAAGCACGACCACCAAACATAGACTCAAAGAAATCTGAAAAATCGCCTCCCGAAAAGTCCTGATTAGAATAACCTCCCGCATGTTGATAGCTACCTTGTGATTGCTGTTGGCGTTTTTGTTGTTCGAATTGGTCGGCATGCTTCCAATCAGTCCCATAATCATCGTATTTTTTTCTGCTTTCCGGATTGCTCAATACTTCATTGGCCTCATTAACGGCTTTGAATTTTTGCTCTGCTTCTTTGTCATTCGGGTTGAGATCGGGGTGATGCTTGCGTGCCAGTTTTCTATAAGCCTTTTTGATATCAGCTTCTGAAGCGGTCTTTGAAACGCCCAATATTTTATAATAGTCTATAAATTCCATAAATGCGATGAAGTGTTGTGTTTAAAATCGATATCTTTCGTTTACTAATTTAGCTTTTTTTCTCTTAAACTCCATTGTTTTGTTGATGGGAAAACACGTATTTTTGTCTTATGAACGATACGCTTCAAGAGTACATTCCCCATAAAGCGATTCCGTATGTTATGGAATTATTGCAACATGATAATGTATCGGTGAAGATAAAAAGTGAGCGCAAAACCAGGCATGGTGATTATCGACGGTTGCCGAACAATAAACATCAGATTACTATTAATGCCAATCTCAATAGGTATCGATTTTTAATCACGTTGATTCACGAGATTGCTCATTTTGAAGCCTATCTAGCTTATGGACGAATGATTAAGCCACATGGGAAAGAATGGAAGCGAACGTTTCAGCATTTAATGTTGCCTGTTTTGAATCCTAGTGTGTTTTCTGAAGAGCTGTTGCCATTATTGGCAAAGCATTTCAAAAATCCAAAAGCGAGCAGTGATACGGATATTAAGTTAGCCTATGCCTTAAAATTGCATGATCCACCAAATGATAAAACCTATATTTTTGAAGTGCCGATAGGGACACAGTTTAAATTATATAACGGCAGAATTTTTAAGAAAGGTATCAAACGACGGACGCGATTTGAGGGTGTTGAAATGGCCTCTGGCCGGGTTTACCTCTTTAATCCGAATGCAGAAGTGGAATTGCTCGAATGTGCAGCATCAAAGGAGTCACTTTAGATAAGGGTTATTAAGGCAGCATTCCAACAGAGTCAATAAAGTTGCACGTTTGTATGCAAATAGGAGGGCATTAATTTAGGAGTTAAAAGATAGACATTATGAATAGTAATTACTATGCCATATTGATGGCAGGAGGAGTAGGATCACGGTTTTGGCCTGTAAGCACCCAAGAGCTTCCGAAGCAGTTTCACGATATGTTGGGAACAGGTGATACGTTGATTCAGAAGACTTTTAAACGTTTGGAGACTATAATTCCAACAGAGAATATTTTTATCTTGACCAACGCCATGTACAACGATTTGGTGTTGCTGCAGTTGCCAAAAATTACCAAGCGCCAAGTTGTCTTGGAGCCTGCCATGCGAAATACAGCACCCTGCATCCTATACGCAGCACTAAAGATTGAAAAGGAAAATCCTGATGCGATAATGATCGTCGCTCCAAGCGACCATTGGATAGAAGATGAAGCAATGTTCGCCAAAAATGTGAAACAAGCCTTCGACTTCTGTGAAACCCACAATTCCTTAATGACACTGGGGATTCAGCCTGCATTTCCCAATACAGGTTACGGCTATATTGAATTTGACAAAGCATCTCAAAACGATATCAAACCCGTGCATCAATTTCGGGAAAAGCCTGATTATGAAACGGCCAAATCGTTTATCAATCAAGGGAATTTTTTGTGGAATGCTGGTATTTTTATGTGGAGCGTCAAAAGTGTGATCGAGGCGTTTAAAAAGAATCAACCAGCGTTATTTGCGCTGTTTCAAAATGGGATACCTGCCTACAATACAGAGGCTGAATCTGAATTCATCGCAGAGAATTACCCAAAAGCAGACAACATTTCGGTAGATTATGCTATTATGGAAAGTAGCACGAATGTGCATGTTCTTCCTGCGGAGTTTGATTGGAATGATTTGGGAACATGGGGAAGTCTATATGATAAATTAGATAAAGATGATGACGGCAATGCGGTTGTCAATGCTAGAACCTTAACGGAAGACGCTTCAGGAAATATGATTCGTACGAAAAAGGGGAAAATAGCGGTGATCGATGGCCTGAATGATTATATCATCGTCGATAAAGAGGATGTGCTTTTGATCTATCCTAAATCCAAAGAACAGGATATAAAAAAAGTCCTTCAAAAAGTGAAGGAAAAGTTTGGAGACCATCTTGGTTAGATTTTTCAAGTACTTACAGATATAGAATTAATTTAAATTTAAAACCAGCCTAGTGCAGCGTGAGTATGGACGACACTAATTTAAATGCATCAGAGGAAGAAAACGAGAAAAAGAAGGTCTCTTCCAAAGTAACTGATGCCAAAAAAGAAAAGTCTGAAAAGGAAGCAGCAGAGCAGCGTGAAAGAGATTTAAAGGAAGCCGAGCTAAAAAAAGCATCTGAAGAAGAACAGATTAAACAAGCTGCCCTTTTAAAGGAGCAGGCAAAAAAAGATGAAGCTACCAAAGAATCTAAAGAAGCGCTTAAAAAAGGTGCGAAAGGTTTTTTTAAAAGTATCGAACACTTTTTTAGTGAGCTGTTGGATTTTAGGGAAGATACTGATAGAGATGCCACCCTGTCTGCTATTAAAGGAGATATCCCATTTAAAGGAGCGACGGCTTGGATCTTAATTTGTTCCATTTTCGTAGCGTCTGTTGGGTTAAATGCCAATTCTACAGCGGTTGTTATCGGAGCCATGTTAATTTCGCCCTTAATGGGCCCAATTTTGGGCATCGGACTTTCCGTGGCAATCAATGACATTGATACATTGAAAAAGTCACTCATCAATTTTGGTGTGATGATTATTTTGAGTTTAATGACAGCCTTTTTATTTTTCTACATCTTTCCTTTACAAGATGAAACATCCGAACTTTTAGGAAGAGTGAAACCCGATATTCGAGATGTCTTAATCGCCTTTTTTGGTGGATTGGCCTTGATTATTGCACGAACGAAAAAGGGGACGATCGCCTCCGTGATTTTCGGTGTTGCCATCGCCACAGCCTTAATGCCGCCGCTTTGTACCGCTGGCTATGGATTATCTCAAGGTAATTTTGAGTACTTTTTTAACGCCATGTACTTATTTACGATCAATACGATATTTATCGCGCTGGCGACTTTCATTGTCGTAAAGATATTGGGTTTTCCTATGCTTAAGTATGCCGATTCAGCCAAGAGAAAACGCACCGCACGGATTGCTACAGTGTTAGCTATTATCGTCATGATTCCTGCAATGATCACGTTTATTGATGTGTGGCGAGAGAGTAAATTCAACAATGATGCCGAAGCATTTATAAAAAGGGAGTTGGATGCGCTTCAGCTACCGCACTCAAGTTTTATCAAGAAAAATGCAACCTATAAATACGGTGCTGATGGCAAAAACAGTATTTTAGAATTCAATAGTTTCGGATTGGATGAAATACCCAGTAACACGGAATCCGTTCTCATAGCCCGTCTTAAAGATTACCCATCGCTTGCAAAAGTGGACTTAAAATTTAACCATAATCGGTCAGAAAATATAGATAATATGCGCTATATGTCTGAATTGCGCTACCGAGATTCCTTGGACTTATTATCACAAGGAGAGAAAATAGCGTTTTTGGAAGATAAGGTTAGAAAATTGGCCAAATTTGAAGCGCTGCAAATTCCTTTTGAGGAGTTGAGCAAAGAAGTAAAAATCAATTATGAAGATGTTGAACACTTATCCTATTCACGTGTGATTTCTTCCAATTTCAACAAGATTGACACCATGGCGGTCTTCACTGCTACATGGAAAGCATCTAAAAATAAAGAAGCTATTGAGAAAGAACGGGAGAAATTATATCGCTGGTTAAAACAGAAATATAGTCTGGATACGTTGGTGGTAAAACGAGGAAATTAAATTAGCACTTAAGACTAGAATACGCCAACGACCGAATTTAAAGCTTCAATTGAGAGTATAGTCAACACTTTAAACATCTTCTTCAAGGTACATTTTTTGTACACGCTGAAATAAGTCGGATGAATACACAAATCCTGTGACAGCTTCATTATCTGTCTTGAATATCGTTTTGTTGGAACCTTCCCATTCTTTCAAACCATCCTTTAAAAAGATAATTTTCTGACCGATTTCCATCACGGAATTCATGTCGTGGGTATTGATCATCGTCGTCATATCATATTCTTCCGTAATTTCCATGATTAAATTATCAATAACGGTAGCGGTTCTGGGATCAAGACCAGAATTTGGTTCATCACAAAATAAATATTTCGGCTTATTGACGATCGCTCGGGCAATGGCAACACGCTTTTGCATCCCACCGGAAGCTTCGCTTGGCATTTTATCATGAGCATCCGAAAGGTTCACACGCTTCAAGACAAAATCCACGCGATCATTCATTTCGCTCTTACTTTGTTTGGTGAACATCCGTAACGGAAATTTGACATTTTCGGCAATAGTCATGGAATCAAATAAGGCGCTGCCTTGAAACACCATGCCCATTTCTGCCCTTAAATCACTTTTTTCATCCGGAGTAAATTCCGAATAAGGTTTACCATCATAATTTATGGTTCCTTGTTCAGGAGTAAACAAGCCCAAAAGGCATTTTAAAAATACTGTTTTACCAGATCCACTTTGACCGATAATCAAGTTGGTCTTGCCTTTCTCAAAAGTTGTCGTAATCCCTTTCAGTATTTCGGAGTCACCAAATGACTTATGTATGTCTTTTACTTCTATCATCCTGCTAACAACATTTGGGTTAATATATAATTGAAAAGTATGATCATAACACTCGTCCAAACGAAGGATGTTGTACTTGCTTTTCCTACTTCTAACGCCCCACCTCTCATATAAAAACCATAAAATGACGGGATGGTTGCCAACAGAATCGCAAATATGAACGTTTTAATAAAGGCATAAGCCATGTGGTAGGGGATAAAATCCATTTGAACGCCTGTGATGTAGTCGTCCAATGAACTAAAACCACCATAGACACAAGCTGCCATACCGCCAATGATACCTAAAAACATGGCAATTGAAATGACGAAAGGGTAGAGCAATAACGCTATGAATTTAGGAAACACCAAATAATTAATGGGATTGATGCCCATGACTTCTAAGGCATCAATCTGTTCTGTGACACGCATGGTCCCAATGCTCGATGTGATGAATGAGCCAACTTTCCCTGCCATAATAATAGAGATGAAGGTGGGCGCAAATTCCAAAATGACCGATTGTCGCGTCGCAAAACCTACCAAATATTTTGGTATTAATGGGTTATTGATGTTCAAAGCTGTCTGAATGGTCACTACACCTCCAACGAAAAAGGAAATGAAGGCAACGATTCCCAATGAACCAATAATTAGGTCGTCAATGTCTTTAAAGATCAAACGTTGCATCACAGACCATTTGGTTGGTTTGCGAAACATCTCCTTGACCATTATAAAGTATGCACCAATATTATGTAGATAGGACATAGTGTATTTTGTGACCGCTAAATTATAAAAATCCTACGCGTTATTAACCTTTATTTAAAATTATGATTGTTTCAAAAGCTGTATTTTTGAAATTCATAATAAAACTATTGCAATGAAACATCTATTTATGATCATTCTATTGGTGAGTTTTTCTCTTTCTTGCCAATCTCAACGAAAAACAACAGCCCCTTCAGATGATAATATTCAGAATGTCAACCAAAACACAAAGTTGGTTGTAGGTATTGTGGTAGATCAAATGCGTTATGATTATCTCACTAGATTTTATGATAAGTACAGCGATGGTGGTTTTAAAAGGATGATCAACGAAGGGTATAACTGTATGAATCATCATTTTAATTACGTGCCTACCTACACAGGCCCGGGACACGCCAGTGTGTATACTGGTACCACGCCAAAATATCACGGTATTATTGGAAATGATTGGTATGATAAAGCTGAAAAGAAACATGTGTATTGTGCAAGTGACGACAGTGTAACGACGGTTGGGGCAGAGGGAACTGCGGGACACATGTCTCCAAGACGTATGTTGACGACCACTTTTGGAGATGAAAATAGACTGTTTACCCAAATGCGAGGTAAAACGATTGGTATTTCATTAAAAGATAGAGGCGCAATTCTACCTGCTGGACACACCGCCAATGCCGCTTATTGGTTTGAGGGTCGTGATAAAGGTCTTTGGATTACAAGCTCGTTTTATGTCGAAGCGTTGCCAGAATGGGTAAAGGCATTTAATGAGTCCAATAAGGCTGAATCTTATATAAAGCCATGGAACACATTAAAGGACATTGCCACCTATGAAGAAAGTGGTCTTGACGATAACGTATTTGAGGCTGGATTTAAAGGACAGGATAAAGCAACATTCCCGTATGATCTAGAAACTTTAAAGGATCAAAATAATGGGTATGATATTATTAAAGCGACACCTTACGGCAACACCATGACAACAGATTTTGCGCTATCCGCTATTGATGGGGAGGAACTGGGGAAAGATAAATTTACAGATGTTTTAGCCGTAAGCTATTCAAGTCCTGATTATATTGGTCATAATTTTGGGGTAAATTCCAAAGAAATTGAAGACACTTATGTGCGATTGGATAAAGATTTAGAACGTCTTTTCGATGGTCTAGACGCGAAAGTCGGCAAAGGAAATTACACCGTTTTTTTAACTGCTGATCATGCAGCTATTGAAGTTCCCGGTTACTTATCAAGTTTAAAAATACCGTCGGGCTATTTTGATGGAAAAGCATTTAAAGATAGGCTGAATACTTTTATGAAAGATACTTATGGCGATGATGGACTGATTGAAATGGTCAGCAACTATCAAATCTTTTTGAACAAAGAAAAACTACGCGCGCTTGATCTCAATATAAAAGAGGTTGAAGAAGCCATTGTTTACGAAATTATCAATTACGATAAAATTGATAAGGCTTTTTCTGCATCGTCACTAATGTATTCTTCTTTTACATCGGGCATTGAAGCTCTTATTCAAAATGGATACCACCAAAAACGCTCCGGAGATGTCATGTATGTATTGGAGCCTGCCATTATTTCGTATGGTTTAACTGGTTCTACTCACGGTTCCGGATTAAATTATGACACACATGTTCCTCTTTTATTTTATGGAAATGGAATCAAAAAAGGGCAATCTTTACGCCGAACGGCTGTGACCGATATAGCCCCTACCATGTCCGCCTTGCTGGGAACTAGCTTTCCAAATAGTGCTACCGGTCAACCTTTAGAGTTTGTGCTGAAAGGATTTTGAGCAAGCGATCGCTTTATATTTTAATCGCGTTCATTCTGGTCATTGGCGTTTATGGCTTCGAATTTGTTCTGGATTCACAGGAAGAGCAACTCCAAATTGAAAAAGGAGAAACGCTGAAATCAGAAACAAATGATTTCCTTTTGCCCACAAGCACAACAGGTCAGGTCGTACATCACGACAGCTACTCATTATCTTACAGCGAGCCGTATGAGCAAGCAGAATGGGTAGCATACGAATTAAAGCTGTCTCACCTTAAAAACACGCAATATAAAAGACCTTATTTTGAGATTGATCATGCAATCAGAACCGGCGCTGCCAGTTGGAAAAATTATAAAAATTCTGGTTATGATAGAGGACATCTGTGTCCTGCAGGCGACAGAAGTTATAGCCAAGAAGCCTATAATGAGACATTCCTAACAAGCAATATCAGTCCACAGTCACACAATTTTAACTCCGGAATATGGAATTCGCTCGAGCAAAAAACGCGTCAATGGGCTAAAATTTATAATGGCGTATATGTTGTGACGGGAGGTGTTTTGCAACCGAACTTACCTACAATTGGATCAGAAAAGGTAGCAGTACCAAATTATTTTTATAAAATTATTTTAAATAAAAATGGGGACACTGTAAAAATGATAGGGTTCTTGATGTTACATCAGAATTCAAAACGTCCTTTAGAGGATTTTGTAGTATCCGTAGACTCAATCGAACAGCTAACTGGCATAGATTTTTTTCCTAAATTGGATGATCAGCTAGAACATGATTTGGAAGCTGGAGTTGACTACAGCCAATGGCAATTCAATTGAATCAACTGATGTTTTCAGAATTTTTCCTTGATGCCTTGCCAGCGAAGATCTCTAATGAATTCACCTTCTTTTTTAGTTACTAAAAATTCAGTTTGTTTTTGTTTGGCTTTAAAATAGCCATTCATATAATCTTTAAATAGTGCGATATTTTTCTTTTTGTAGGCTAATTTTATGGCTGAAATGAATGTGATCACAACGCCATATCTCATTTTGTACATCGACTCTCCTTGCAGATGTTTGGATGCTTTATTATAGCTGATTCCAGTTGGTTTTAGATGTTTTACCTTTAAAGTTTCATCAGTTAAAATGTTCCAATCATTGAATTTTGCAAGTAATTCATCAACTGTATCCCAACCCATGGAAGGTTTCAATTGTCCGATTTGTTGGAAACATTCTTTTCTGTAGGCCTTCAAAGCACCACGGATATGATCCTTTCGAGTTAAATCTTCCAAAATCCATTCGTCGTCTTTTTTTATATAGCAAAACCCCGAAGCCATGCCTAACTTTAAATCTGAATTAAAATGAGTAGCTAACACTTCCAAGTAATTGGTTGGGAAAATAAGATCGGCGTCAAATTTACAGATGACATCGTAATCGGTATCGATGGTCTCAAAACCTTTATAGAATGCGTTGACAATTTTGGATCCAGGTAAATGCGTATCTGAAGAAATAGTGTTGATAAGCGAGATATTCGAAAATTTTGATCTGAAATCGTTAACAATTTGTTCAGTATCGTCCGTTGAATTATCATTCACCACTACAATTGCTGTTGGTAACAGCGTTTGCTTAACGAGGGATTGTAGCGTTTGACCAATATGATCTTGTTCGTTATGGGCGGGAATGATGATTTTAAAGTTCAAAATGGAAAGATTTTGATTCAAAGTTAAGCTTATTTCAAAGCTTTCGCTTTCGAATTTAAAGACGAAATTCAAGATGTGGTATTGGAAATTCTTTCAGCATAAACGATATAATATCGATCGGTAAATAACCGAAATAAAGGTCTAATGCCAAGTTGCTTTGTGGGGTTCGTCCATTTATCTCTTGCCAGAATAGTCCATCCCGCTTTTTCCAGAAGCCAATCAAATTGCCAATCTTCAAATTCGTGGTAATGTCTGTCCCAAGTATCAGTTTTGCTCCTATATGCTGATGAAAACCACAACCTCATTGGAATGCTGGCGACTAATTTATCCGCTTTTATGGATTTTAAAACAGTTAAGGGGGACAACAAATGCTCGAATATTTCAAATGCAGTAACAACCTCGGCTTGGGAACTTTCAATAGTTGAGGTATCTACATCTAAATCTTCGCCAGTCGTGTTTTTAACGTCATAACCTTCGTTCACCATAAATGCAGTAAACGGATTCTCAACTCCTAAATCCAATATCGAAGAATGAGCTGGAACGTGTTTCCTTAAGAATTCTAGAGTTTTTTTATAGCGCTTATTTGGAAATGTATGTTCGTACATCAAAGTCTAAATGAGATTTGTTATTTTTTAATCTTCCGTCTTCCGTCTTACGTCTTCCGTCTTCCGTCAAAAATAAGTCATTTCGAAATATTCCCATAAGACGTTTTTATCCCTTTGATCAATGCAGAACTGAATCCTTGATGTTCCATTTCGTTAAGACCGGCGATGGTACATCCTTTTGGAGTAGTCACCTTGTCGATTTCAGCTTCTGGATGATTTCCTTTTTGTAATAAAAGCTCGCTAGCGCCTTTTACGGTTTGTGTAGCAATTGCGGTAGCCGTTTTGGCATCAAACCCAATTTCAATACCACCTTGAATCATCCCTCTAATAAAGCGCAGAACATAGGCGATTCCGCATGCGCCCAATACGGTGGCTGCAGCCATTAATTGTTCATTAATAATAACAGTAGTCCCAAGCGCATTGAATATGGATTTTACAGTCTCGGTTTCATCATCATTGGCATTGTTTGTCGCTATACACGTTACGGACTCATTGACTTCGGAGGCTGTATTTGGCATTACTCTAAAAACAACCGGTTTGGAGTGTAATTCCTCGAGAATAGCATCTATCGAAAAATCACTGACGGCGGAAATGAGAAGTTTATCTTTTGAAAATTCAGATGAAATATCTTTTAAAATGGCAGCCATCTGATATGGTTTTACTGCTATAATGACGATTTCAGAACGTTCGACCGCTTTTTTATTATCTGAAGCAATGTGGACGCCTTTGTTTTTATAGGCAGCTAGCAACTCTATTTTTTGACGCGTAATGGTTAAGAGCGCTGGGTTGATACCTTCAGACAGCAATCCGGAAGCAATAGCTTGTCCTAAATTACCTCCGCCAATAATGGCTATTTTTTTGTCCATTGATACTGTTTTTTAACTTTCATACGAAAACTTGAATGATTATCATGTTAGTGATAAAAAAGTTACTATGAAGATCTTTTAAGCTTTATATACCAACGCATTGATATTCATGCCTGCACCAACACTAGCAAACATAATAACATCACCTTTCTCGATGTGATGACCTGTTAGTTGATCTTTAAGAATCATATCGTATAGGGTAGGTATGGTTGCAACACTTGAATTGCCAAGTTTATTGATGATCATAGGCATAACACCTTCTGGAACCTTGAGGTCATATAATTTATAAAAACGCTGAACGATGGCTTCATCCATTTTTTCATTTGCTTGGTGGATGAGAATTTTTTTAAGATCTTTTATATCTATACCGCTGGCTTCCAAACAAGATTTCATGGCATTTGGAACCTGTGAAATGGCGAATTCATATATTTTACGACCATGCATTTTTATATAACGACGTTGATCTTCACTTTCCGGATGATTCGTTTCTCCAAAGAAAATAAAATTGGCTTCTTCAAACGAATGTGTCGCAGACTCATGAGCCAGAATGCCACCTTCAGAGTCGCAGGACTCTATAATGACTGCAGCAGCACCATCGCTATAAATCATGGAGTCTCTATCATGCTTATCAATCACTCTAGAAAGCGTTTCTGTACCGATGATCAAACACTTCTTGGCCATGCCAGCTTTGATAAAGGCTTGTGCCTGTATGACTCCTTCAATCCATCCAGGGCATCCGAAGAGGATATCATAGGCCACGCATTTTGGATTTTTAATTCCTAATTGCTGTTTAATTCTAGAGGCGATGCTAGGAACGGTGTCACTTTGTGCCATGCCGTGTTTTATATCACCGTAATTGTGTGCGACTATGATGTAATCTAATGTTTCAGCGTCAATCTTGCTATCTTCTATGGTTGTTTTGGCGGCGTAATACCCAATTTCAGAATTAACCAATGTTTTCTTAATATAGCGACGTTCTTCGATGCCTGTAATGGCTTTGAACTTACTGACAATGACCTCATTTGTATTTTGGATAGAGGATCCATCTGCATTTAAAAACTCATGCTGATAGAAATTTTCATTCGTTTCAATCTGACACGGAATATAGCTTCCAGTGCCTGTAATTTTTATAGTCATCTGCTAAATAAAATGTTTAAAGCGATTGGATATTGGCTTTTATTAGAACGGAAGTAGAAATTCTGGAGGATGTGGCCTGCTCCATAATATCATACCACTGTGCTGGTTGGCAAAATAAAAACCTTTAATTCCATGCAAATATATCAAATATACTCACTATGTATTAAAGGTCATTTTATTTTCCTACTATTTTACGATGTCCAACAAGCGTTTAAGCTTCCATATATTCTTCAATTGGGGCACATGTGCAGATAAGATTACGGTCTCCATACGCATCGTCAACGCGTCTAACAGTGGGCCAGAACTTATTGTCATAGACGTAAGGCAGCGGAAAGGCCGCTTCTTCACGTGTATAAGGTAAATACCATTCATTTGCCGTCAACATCGCTAACGTATGTGGTGCATTCTTCAACATATTGTCTTCATCATCTTTAGAAGCTCTATCAATCTCTGATTTTATTGAGATCATAGCATCACAAAAACGATCCATTTCTTCGATGCCTTCACTTTCTGTAGGCTCAATCATCATGGTTCCTGCCACAGGAAACGAAACTGTTGGTGCGTGGAATCCATAGTCCATTAAACGTTTGGCGATATCAGTGACTTCGATACCATTTTCTTTGAATGGTCTGCAATCAATGATCATTTCGTGTGCTGCACGTCCTTTTTCACCAGAGTAAAGCGTATCGAAATGACCTTCTAACCGCTCCTTGATATAATTGGCATTTAAAATAGCCATTTTTGTAGATTGCGTTAAGCCTTCAGCTCCAAGCATTTTAATATAGCCGTAAGATATCAGACACGCTAGTGCAGAACCAAAAGGAGCTGCAGAAATAGCGGTAATGGCCTGATCGCCACCCGTTGTAATGATTGGGTTGCTTGGTAAAAACGGCGCTAATTGCTTTGCAACACAAATAGGACCGACACCTGGACCTCCGCCGCCATGAGGAATTGCAAAGGTTTTATGAAGGTTTAAATGACAAACGTCCGCACCGATATTTCCTGGATTTGTAAGTCCAACCTGTGCATTCATATTTGCGCCATCCATATAAACTTGACCACCATTGTCATGGATAATTTGTGTAATATCTTTAATAGCCGATTCATAAACGCCATGGGTTGAAGGATACGTGACCATTAAGCAGGAAAGATTGTCTTTATGGAGCAATGCTTTTTCTCTTAAATCGTCAATATCAATATTCCCTTCATCGGTTGACTTGGTAACGACCACTTTCATCCCAGCCATTACGGCACTTGCAGGGTTAGTGCCATGAGCCGACGATGGTATCAAACAGATATTTCTGTGATAATCATTCCTTGATTCATGATACGCTTTTATGACCATAAGGCCTGCGTATTCACCTTGAGCACCCGAATTAGGTTGTAGTGAGGTTGCTGCAAATCCTGTGATCTCGTTTAATTGTTCCTCTAGTTTCTTTAAAACTATTTGATACCCTTCTGCTTGTTCGATAGGGCAGAATGGATGCATAGTTCCCCAATTGGACCAACTTAATGGCAGCATCTCCGCAGCAGCATTAAGTTTCATAGTACAAGACCCTAAAGCTATCATCGAGTGATTTAAAGATAAATCTTTACGCTCCAACTGTTTGATATAGCGCATCAATTCTGTTTCTGAATGATGTTTGTTGAATATATCCAATGTTAAATAGTCAGATTGACGTTGTAAGGGTTCTAAAATATTATTAGCTTCTTCAATTTTAGATAACACGATGGCATCTTTATTGGCGGCTTCTGAAAAGATTGCAATGATTTCATTCACATCTCCCAAAGAGGTTGTTTGATTGATGGATATCGTAACCGTATTGTCATTGGGATAATAAAAATTCACCTCATGTCTTTCAGCAATGGCTTTGATTTGTTGCGCATTCGCTTCAATTTTAAGGGTATCGAAGAACGATGTGTTTTGCTGATTAAAGCCCAACTTACTTAAGGCCGTTGCGATGCTGCTAGCGGTATTATGAACATTGTTGGCAATAAAACGTAATCCTTTAGGTCCGTGATAAACGGCATACATACTCGCCATTACCGCTAATAACACTTGTGCTGTGCAGATATTGGAAGTTGCTTTATCACGCTTAATATGTTGTTCGCGCGTTTGCAATGCCATACGTAAAGCGCGATTGCCATTTTTATCTCTTGTAACACCTATGATTCTACCGGGAATGTCTCTTTTGTAAGCTTCTTTAGTAGCGAAGTAGGCGGCATGAGGGCCTCCATATCCCATAGGAATACCGAAACGCTGCGTCGTTCCAACCACGACATCAGCACCGAATTTTCCGGGAGCTTCTAATTTAATCAAACTCAAAATATCGGCAGCGACAGCTACTTTAATATGATTGTTATTTGCTTTTTCAATGAAACTCTTAATATCACTGATCATACCATCTTTTCCAGGATATTGAAGAATTGCTCCAAAGAAATCTGATGAAAAATCAAATGACTCTTCAGATCCTACAACTAATTCCACACCAATTGGTGCTGATCTTGTTTGTAAAAGCGACAAGGTCTGTGGTAGAATAGCATCCGAAACAAAAAACTTAACGATATTGTTTTTCTTTTGATCGCGATCGCGTACTGCAAATAATAAACTCATGGCTTCAGCAGCGGCAGTACTTTCATCCAACAACGATGCATTGGCCAGCTCCATACCGGTTAAGTCAGTAACCATGGTTTGGAAATTCAACAAGGCTTCCAATCGGCCTTGAGCAATTTCTGCTTGGTACGGCGTGTAAGCCGTATACCAACCTGGATTTTCCAAGACGTTTCTTTGAATAACCGCAGGGACGATCGTGGGGTGATACCCCAAACCAATATAGGACTTAAACACTTTGTTCTTTTTGGATAACTCCAAAATATGATTCAGATACTCATATTCAGTCATTGGTTCATCAAGATTTAGTCCGGTTTTTAAGCGAATATCGTCTGGAACAGTTTCTGAAATTAGTTGATCTAAAGAGCTAACACCAATCGTTTGCAACATTTGGTGTTGGTCTGCTTCATTAGGACCAATGTGACGAAGTGCAAATGCATTTGTATTCATAAAGATAGGGTTGAGTTTCGAAGTGCAAATTTACGGAAATATCAACCGTTTTTTGTTAAGTAAATCTAAAGTTTTTAACGATTGCATGGTCTTATTAACACAATCCTTATTTTTGTTTCATGAAGCTGCTAAAGCCACTTTTTGATTTTTACATTTATAGCAGTATTCACGTTGCATTATCTGTGGTTTGTTTGGCTTGGATTACCATGATTTCATTCCATATTTCAATCGATCAACCCTTATTGTTATTCGTTTTTTTTGCTTCTATCACAGGCTATAATTTCGTTAAGTATTTTGGTCTCGCTAAATTTCATCATCGCAGTCTGGTATCATGGCTTAAGATTGTACAGCTCTTTTCTTTCATCTGTTTTGGGCTTATGGTTTATTTTGTTTTGCAGTTACAGAAAGAGACCTTATGGTGCATAGCTGGACTTGGCTTAATTACCTTTTTATACGCTATACCGTTTTTACCTCAACATTTTTTTATGGATGAACAAAAGAATCTTCGGTCCGTCGGAGGTCTTAAAGTTTATGTCATTGCAATGGTTTGGGCAGGGGTAACCGTATTGCTGCCAGTCGTAAATAATGCCGTTGATGTCACAATGGATGTTTGGTTGGTAGCGATGCAGCGCTTTATTTTTGTGATGCTGTTGATGCTACCATTTGAAATCAGGGATCTTCAATATGATAGTTTGAAGCTATCAACAATTCCGCAGAAAATAGGAGTGAGAAACACTAAATTGATAGGGGTTTTGTCGGCGCTGCTTTTTGTGGGGATTGAATATTTTAAAATAGCATCTAATGCAGAAGATCTTTTTATCCATGCTCTGATCGGCATGTTATCAATAGGTTTAATTATTAAAGCCAAGAAATACCAAAATAAATATTACAGTGCATTTTGGGTGGAGGGCATACCGATATTTTGGTTATGCTTACAAATGGTCTTTTAATTGATGATTGAACGATTTGAGCAGCTGGTCACGTTCATTTTGATGTAAACATGCTACATCTGACGTACGCATTAGTTTAGTAAGCTTAATATTTCTACTCACATAAGCTCTAGTAAATTTGCAATACATAAAGCGAAGATTCAATTTTACGCGTTCCCACAATGTTGAGTCACCATACTGCGATTTATCGCAAATATGATAGGCTTCTTCACAGGATATAAATATTACACTTTTTTTCATTCGTAAGTCTCTTTTTAATGAGAAATAATTTGACTAGAGCCAGTTGTTTTCCAAACATTGTGCAAGTTGTACTCTGGCACGATGCAAGATAACCCATAAGTTGGACGGTGTAATATCCAATTCATTACAGATGGTTTCTGTTTCCTGACCCAAAATGGTTTTCATTTTAAAAATAGTGGCTTGTTTTTCTGGTAACTTATCCAAGCAACTGTAGATTGCATCACCAAGTTCTGAATTTTCCATGGATTCTTGAGCATTCAGATAGTTTTCATCTTCAACACGCTCTTCAAGCCAATCACCTTCTTGATCATCGCTAAAATAGCTCATGCGAACTTCGGCCTTTCCTTTTTTGGAATTGATTTTTCGATAGTAGTCAATGATTTTCCGTTTTAAAATGGATATCAGCCACGTACGTTCACTAGCTTCACCTTTAAAATTTTTCATTGATTTTAGGCCGGCAAAAAAGGTGTCCTGTATCAAATCTTTCGCAATCTCTCTATCATTCACCCGTGTGATTGTGTAATTGAAAAGATAATCGGAATACAGTTCAATCCATTTTTGGGGTTGTATCTGATGTTCTGGCATTTGACATTCGACAATTTAGTTTCAAAAATAGGTAATAAAATGTTCAAGTTAATCACTCCATCCAAAATACAGAACATCTTATGTCAGATTGAAATGATGATTTGCCTAGCGTTAATGCGCGATATCGAAATTTAAAAATCAGCTCCTTGGCGTTAAAATTTAGAAAAAGTCATCTAGATTTTATAACAAAATAGAAATTTAGGTGACCTGCTCTATATCAAATAGAACAATCACTGCTTTTCAATCAATCCAGCTCGTTTCAAAAGCGCGTCAGGTCTCGGTTCTTGGCCTCTAAAACGTTTATACAGTACCATTGGGTCTTCAATGCCGCCTTTTGAGAGTACATTGTCCATAAATTTTGTCGCTACCTCTTTGTCGAAAATCCCTTTCTCTTGAAAGAATTCAAATGCATCGGCATCCAAAACTTCAGCCCATTTATAACTGTAATAACCTGACGAATAACCGCCTTGAAAAATGTGAGAAAAGGAAGTGCTCATGCAATTTTCAGGAACATCAGGGAATAATTTAGTGCCTTCAAAAGCTTGCATTTCATATGATTTAATATCTTCAATAGCTGATGGGTCAATACCATGCCAACTCATATCCAATAATCCGAAGCTTAATTGCCGTAAGGTCTGCATCCCTTCATGAAAGGCTGCAGATTCTTTTATTTTTTTGACCAACGCCATCGGAATGACCTCACCCGTTTGATAATGGGTCGCAAACAATTCCAATGCTTCTTTTTCGTAACACCAGTTTTCAAAAATCTGACTTGGTAATTCAACAAAATCCCAAAACACGCTCGTACCAGACAAACTTGGGTACGTCGTATTTGCCAACATGCCATGCAATGCGTGACCAAACTCATGGAACAAGGTGGTCACTTCATTAAATGTCAATAAGGACGGTTTGCTCTTTGTAGGCTTTGTGAAATTGCAGACAATTGAAATATGTGGCCGCTCATTTTCACCATTCATTACATATTGAGGCTTATAAGAGGTCATCCAAGCACCATTGCGTTTTCCTGGTCTTGGAAAAAAGTCTGCATAAAAAATGGACACTAACTGACCATCTTTATCAGTTACCTTGTAGGTTAAAACATCTTCATGGTACTTGTCAATGGTTGTGATGTCTTCAAAATTTAATCCGTATAATTTATTGGAAATTAAGAAAGCGCCCTGAATGACGTTTTCCAGTTGGAAGTATGGTTTTAATTTTTCGTCATCTAAATCGAACAATTTTTGTTTTAATTTTTCGGCATAATAAGCAGAATCCCACTTTTCTAATTGCGCAATACCATCCAAGGTATTGGCAAAGTCTTGAAGTTCTGATAATTCTCGTAAAGCTGCGGGTTTGGCTTTCGTCAATAATTCTTCGAGAAAAGCTTCAACTTTTTGAGGTGTTTTTGCCATTCGCTCTTCCAATACAAAATGAGCATGCGTTTTATAGCCCAATAATTTTGCGCGATCATACCGTAGTTTCGCGATTTTTAAAACGTTGGTTTGGTTGTCAAACTCATTATTTTGAAATGCTTTTTTTCCTGCGGCTATAGAAAGTTTCTTTCTTAAATTTCTATCATCGGCATAGGTCATAAAGGGGATGTAGCTTGGATAATCGAGCGTGAACAACCAGCCTTCCAAATTTTTCGATTCGGCTAATTGTTTAGCGGCTTCAATAGTGCCTTCAGGCAATCCTGATAAATCCTGTTCATCAGTGATGAGCATTTCAAAATTGTTAGTTTCAGCCAATACATTTTCACCAAAAGTTAACTTTAATTGACTCAATTGTTTGTCGATCTCACGTAATTTGTTCTTTTGTGTTTCAGAGAGATTGGCACCATTTCTAGAAAAGCCTTTATATTTTTTGTCCAATAAAGTTTGTTGCTCTATGCTCAAACTTAACGTTTCCTTTTTGTCATAAACAGCTTTTACCCGCTTGAATAAGTCTTCGTTTAATGTAATATCATTACTGAATTCCGACAGGAGCGGTGACACCTCTTGAGCGATCTTCTGTATGGTATCGTTCGTCTCGGCAGAATTGAGGTTAAAAAATATACTGGAAATCCTATCAAGTTGTTGGCCAGCAAACTCAAGTGCTTCTATGGTATTTTCAAATGTAGGGGACTCATTGGACGCAGCGATACCCTCAATGTCTTCCTTCGCATCCGCAATCCCTTGCTTGAATGCCGGAAGGAAATCATCAGTATTTATTTTTGAAAAAGGAGCGGTATTATAGGGTGTTGAAAATGCTTTATTTAAAATTGTCATATGGTTCTGTAAGAAATTTATAATTTGATTTGTTAAAAAATGTTAAGATTGTCCATTTATGGGCGAATTTTAGAACTAACATTTCTGTATGTATGAAATAAGTCTACTTTTGCACCCCTTATATAGAAGCATTTTAGAATGCCCCCGTATAATTGATTAATAGCGCTAAAAACCTTCGATGAATTTCGAAGGTTTTTTTTATGCTTTTAATTCGTCAGAGGATGCTAGGACAGCTGTTCTTAAATTCTCTTTGTAGGCAATTATTTTGTCCAAGATAGCTTTATCGGAGCTTCCTAGAATTTGGGCAGCCAAAATACCGGCATTTTTTGCGCCATTTAAAGCTACGGTTGCCACAGGGACACCTCCAGGCATTTGCAATATCGATAAAATAGAATCCCATCCATCAATAGAATTGCTGCTTTTAACTGGAACTCCAATCACTGGTAATGGCGACAAGGATGCGACCATACCAGGAAGATGAGCCGCACCGCCCGCGCCGGCGATAATGGCTGCAAAACCGCGAGTGTGTGCATGTTTACCATAATCGAATAATTTTTCGGGAGTGCGATGCGCGGACACAATGTCTACTTCAGTGTCAATCCCAAATTCTCTTAATATATCGATGGCTTCTTGCATCACTGGGAGGTCACTTTTGCTTCCCATGATGATTCCTATTTTGTTCATAGACTCTAATTTATTTGTTCGTCGCTAATGACCTGTATCAATGTCTTTACGTCTTCTGCAATCTGTCTTGCTTTGTTCAAATCTTCGTTTACGATGGTCACATGGCCCATTTTTCGAAAGGGTCGGGTTTGTTTTTTGCCGTAGATATGGGGAACGACACCATCCATTTGCATAATGGTTTCAATATTTTTGTAAATGACATTTCCGGTATGTGCTTCGGCTCCAACGAGGTTGACCATAACACCGGCCGCTTTATTGTCAGTTTTTCCTAATGGCAAATTCAAAATGCATCTCAAATGTTGTTCAAATTGGGATGTGTAGCTAGATTCTATAGTATGATGGCCTGAATTGTGAGGCCTGGGTGCTACTTCATTTACTAAAATATCATCATCTTCGGTTTGAAACAATTCTACCGCGAGCAAGCCGACGTGATTGAAGGCTTCAGAAACCTTCAATGCTATTTTTTGAGCTTTCATGGCAACTTCAGCGGAAATTCTTGCGGGGCAGATGACGTACTCCACCTGATTGGCTTCTGGATGAAACTCCATTTCAACCACAGGATATGTTTTGACGTCACCTTTCACATTTCTGGCAACAATCACAGCGAGTTCATTCTTAAAAGGGATCATGGATTCTGCAATGCACTCACCATCCTTTAAAGATTTAAGGTCTTCTTTGGTTCTAACTATTTTTACACCATTGCCATCATAGCCAAATTTAGCTGCTTTCCATACGAAGGGAAGTTCCAAGCCACCATTATCAATGGCGTCTTCTATTTGAGAAACGTAAGCAAATCTTACAAACTCCGCCGTTGGAATGTCATGATCTTTATAAAATAGTTTCTGCGTGGCCTTATTTTGAATAATTCTTAAGGTTTTTGACGATGGGTAAACCGAGATCCCTTCTTTTTCCAACGTTTCCAAAGCGTCAACATTGACGTTTTCGATTTCAAAAGTTAGTAGGTTTACAGTCCTTCCGAAATCTATTACGGTTTGATAGTCCAATAAATCTCCTTGAGTAAATTCATTACAGCCAATTCTGCCAGGAGCGTCTGCACTTGGATCTAAAACACAGGTATGAATGTCAAATTTTCGGGTGTCGTTCAACAGCATTTTGCCGAGTTGACCGCCACCTAAAATCCCTATTTTAAATTCTGAAGAAAAATAATTCATGACTGAAACCTGTTATAATGGATGATTTTTAGATGATAAGTAATTCTAAAATTGTTTTACCATCTATCTTACAAAAATACGGTTAAACTGTCAAAATCGTAAATCAAAAATCGCAAATCGCAAATCAAAACCGTATCTTTGAGCCTTCAAAAAATATTAGCTTGGTTAAATTACACGATTTACATTTCAAACCATTTATTTCTGAAACTGAAATATCGGACATTGTTGCACGAATGGCGCAAGAGATTGCTGACGATTTAGGTGACGTGATTCCCGTATTCATTGGTATTTTGAATGGATCCTTCATGTTTGTCAGCGATTTTGTAAAAAAATTTCCAAAACCTTGTGAAGTCACTTTTATTAAATTGGCGAGCTATGAAGGCCTGAAGTCTACAGAAGACATTCAGCGTTTAATTGGCCTAACTCAAGATCTGACTGGCAGAACAGTGGTTATTCTTGAAGATATCATCGATTCAGGAAATACTTTAGAGGAAGTTCATCGGATTTTCAAGAATGAAAACGTTAAGGAACTCAAAATCGCTACGCTTTTCTATAAACCAGAAGCTTACAAGAAAGATTTTAAATTGCATTACGTCGGAAAAGAGATTCCGACTAAATTTATTGTAGGCTACGGTCTCGATTTTGACGGACTAGGAAGAGATTTACCAGAAGTATATCAACTTAAAACAACACAGCATATGACAAATATTGTCTTATTCGGACCTCCGGGAGCAGGCAAAGGAACACAGGCCAACTTCTTAAAAGAGAAATATAATTTGATTCATATTTCTACAGGTGATGTTTTCCGATACAATATAAAAAATAAAACCGCCTTGGGGATGCTTGCGAAATCTTTTATGGATAAGGGCGAATTGGTACCAGATCAGGTAACGATTGACATGCTTGCCGCCGAAGTAGAAAAGAATGCAGATGCCAACGGCTTTATATTCGATGGTTTTCCACGCACAGATGCACAGGCGAAGGCTTTGGATGATTTACTTGTAGAAAAAGATTCAGAGATCAGTGCTATGATTGCACTTGAAGTAGATGATGAAATATTGGTCGAGCGCTTAATAGAACGAGGCAAAACCAGCGGCAGACCAGATGATGCTGACGAATCGATCATCAGAAATCGAATTAGTGAATATTACAAGAAAACCGCCATCTTAAAAGAGTACTATTCTGCACAAAACAAATATTTTGGCGTGGACGGTGTAGGAAGTATTGAAGAGATTACGTTGCGATTGAGCGATTCCATAGATACATTATAATTATATTACCAGCTAATGACAAACGTCAGAAGCATTAATTTAAATACGTTCATTAGATGACCGAAGGCAATTTTGTTGATTATGTAAAAATGCATGTCACTTCCGGAAACGGTGGTAAAGGCTCGATGCATTTACATCGCGAAAAATTCATTACAAAAGGCGGGCCTGATGGTGGTGATGGTGGTCGTGGTGGTCACGTCATTATTAGAGGAAATGAAAATCTTTGGACATTATTGCATTTAAAATTCAAAAAGCATTTTCAGGCAGGACATGGTGAGCACGGCAGCAAAAGTAGAAGTACAGGCGCTGATGGTGAAGATGTATATGTAGATGTACCATTGGGGACTGTAGTCAAAGATTCTGAAACCGACGATGTTCTTTTTGAGATCACTGAAAATGGTGAAGAAAGAATTGTGGTAGAAGGTGGCATGGGAGGTTTGGGCAACTGGCATTTTAAGACCTCGACAAATCAAACCCCAAGACATTCACAACCCGGCAAGCCTAAACAGGAACTTGACATCCTCATGGAGCTCAAAGTATTGGCCGATGTTGGTTTGGTGGGATTTCCCAATGCTGGTAAATCTACCTTACTCTCTGTAATTACGTCTGCAAAGCCTAAAATTGCGGATTATGAGTTTACGACGTTAAAACCTAATTTGGGAATTGTAGAATACCGCGATTTTCAAACATTTGTAATGGCAGATATTCCTGGTATTATAGAAGGCGCGGCAGAAGGAAAAGGGCTCGGACATTATTTTTTACGTCATATAGAACGTAACTCGATACTATTGTTCTTAATTCCTGCAGATGCAAAAGACATACAAAAACAGTATGAAATTCTTCTTGATGAACTACGGCGTTACAACCCAGAAATGTTGGACAAGGATCGATTGATCGCTATTTCCAAATGTGATATGTTGGATGATGAATTAAAATCGGAACTTCGGACCGAACTAGATAAAGTACTTCCCATTGATTATATATTTATTTCATCGGTTGCACAACAAGGACTTATGGAGTTAAAGGATAAGTTATGGAAGATGTTGAATTGATGCTGATCATT
This sequence comes from Flavobacteriales bacterium, assembly GCA_038259855.1. GTDB lineage: Bacteria > Bacteroidota > Bacteroidia > Flavobacteriales > Flavobacteriaceae > JBPOFM01. The sequence continues at coordinate 4,126 of JBBSOJ010000006.1, read as the reverse complement.
TCAAACTTTATTATGCATTCGATGTAAACATTATGGCCTTTTAAAATCATATAGTAAAATCAATGTAAAATAGGTAAATCGCCAAAGCTCTAATCAAAAGCTCCACTAAAAGGCGTGGTTTAGAGTAATTTCATAAAAAGGATGTTACCTAAAAACCATAATGTTTAGTTCTTATGATTCTACGAAATGATTGATTTGTATAAGAATTAAACGAAATTGTATAACCTGATACCATTAAATATCGCGCATCTTTGCATTGGTTGGTTAGTTAAGAAAGACCAAATGGATCCTTTCTATTTGGCAATTGAAAAAGCAGACTTCTTAAGTCTGCTTTTCTCTTTTAAAGTCTGTTTTAAGGAACGATGTATCCCATAGAACCGGACCTTTTCGAATTTTTGTAAAAAATTAGTTTCTCTCTAAAGCCACTTCTAAACCTTTATACAGTCTGATTTTTTATGTATATTTAAAAGAAAAAAGAAATGAAAAATCTCCTATACATTTTTTCAGCCTTCATTGTATGTTCATGTGCTCCAATCAATGTCAATGTCGATTATGAAAAAAATACTGATTTCAGTACCTATAAAACGTATAACTATTACCCCAACATGAATACTGGCTTGAGCGATTTAGATACAAAACGTCTTTTGAATATTATGGATGAAACCATGCAGTCAAAAGGATTTACAATATCAAACACGCCAGATTTCGAAATAAATATTCAAAGTGATGAATATCAGGATGTCCAAAACAGCAACATGGGTGTCGGGCTAGGTGGCGGTGGCGGAAACATGGGAGGTGGTATTTCTATAGGCATTCCCATGGGACAAACGGCTGTCAACCGTCAAATCGTTTTTGATTTTATCGATGATAGTAATACAGGTCTGTTTTGGCAAGCAGTCAGCGAAAGCTCCTATAATCCGAATGCGACCCCTAAAAATAGGGAAGCGCGTTTGCGTTCAATTGTAGAAAAAGTATTGTCAAAATACCCGCCAAAACAATAGATAATCAATTGTTTTTAATGATGATGTTACGTTAAGTTGTTGTTAACGGCTAATGCTGCATAGTAGTTTCATTCTAATTTAGAGTCGTACTTATTCTACTATACCATACCAATATGAAACATCTCTATTACCTCGCATTACTTATATTCTCATTAAGTGCTAGTGCACAGTATTCCATCGAACCACCAGAAGGCTATTCTCACGACATAGGGAATATGATTTCCATGTTAGACAATTTAAAAGAACGTGTTGAGCAAAATGTAGTCACTTTAGATGTCGCCGGCACAGATTTTTTGTTGGACGATAACGCCAATAGCGCTGGAGCCATCATTTATCATTTAGCAGCTACAGAAGCCTACTATCAAGTGTACACGCTTGAAAAACGTCAGTTCAACAAAGAGGAACAAGCATTGTGGAATACCGCGCTGACGCTAGGTGATGAGGCAAGGGAGGCATATAAAGGAAAGCCCATTAGTTTTTATATCGCAATTTTTGATGAGGTACGATCAAAAACAAAAGAATTACTTAAAGAGCAAGATGATAAGTGGTTTGCGAAAAAAAATGGTGTGATGACCAATCATTGGGCTTGGTTTCACGTGATGGAGCATCAAGCAAATCATATGGGGCAGTTAGCATTGATTACTAAACGAATTGCAAAAGACTAACATTCTATCAAAATTGGGATGGTTATATTTTAATGTTCAACAATCTTTTGACGAAATGGGTCAATTCGAAGCGTCCGATATACTTATATTTCCAAATATAGATGTTAGTTTTAACCGATTCGGTCCCTACAAAATCTGGTGGGTCAAATCACAATAACAAAAAATCAAGATGAAAAATTTAAAAGATAAAGTTGCTTTAATTACAGGCGGCACTAAAGGAATAGGATATGGCATCGCCTTAAGTTTGATGAATGAAGGCGTCAAGGTGTTTGTGACAAGTAGAGATGAAGACAGAGCATTGGAAGCCGCTAAGCAATTAGATAGTAATACTACATCCAAAGCTAAAGCGCATGGCTTGAAAGCGGATGTTAGAGATTTAGAAAGTCAACAGGAAGCTGTGAAACAAGTGGTAGAACATTCAGGTCAACTTGATATTGTCATTGCCAATGCAGGTCTGGGTCATTTCGGCTCCATAGAAGATTTAACGGCCGAACAATGGAAGGAAACCATAGACACCAACCTAACGGGCGTTTTTAATTCCATAAAGGCCAGTGTGGATGCGTTGAAAGCATCGAAAGGCTATTACATCACCATTTCGAGTTTGGCAGGAACGAATTTTTTTGCTGGAGGTTCTGCCTATAATGCGAGTAAATTTGGTGTTACAGGATTTACCCAATCGGTGATGATGGATTTGAGAAAACATAATATTAAGGTAAGTACCATTATGCCTGGTTCGGTCGCTACTAATTTTGATGGCAACGAACCTGATGAAAGTGATGCTTGGAAAATACAAAGTGAAGACATCGGCGAGTTAGTCGTTGATTTACTTAAAATGAACGAACGTACCTTGCCAAGTAAAATTGAGGTAAGACCGACGATGCCTCCGAGCAAATAAAGAAACTATTTAAATAAATTAGACCTGTTAGATTTTTAGAACTAACAGGTCTTTTTTTATTTCGAACTTACATCAACTCTTATTCCTTCACTATGACTCGAAAACTCCGGAGCATACATACTTTGAACCGTCGTAATGCCATTGCTCATATTTCCTGCATTGTTGACTCGTAAATCATATTCAAATACGTAAACGCCTTTTGGCAAATCGTCAAAAAAGAAATTAGTCGCGGCATCTTTGGTGCTTTCATAATAACCCAGTCCATCTTGATATTTGTATCGAGACAATACGTTGATAGGCTCGAAACCGGCCGCCCTCATGTCTTTCATATGAATGAATTCCATATCTCTATCGCTCCGTAATTCGATACGTACTCTGACCAAGTCGCCAACTTTTAATTTTGTTTCAGAAGTGATTTCAGAAATCTGTTCACCTTTATCTGTATTCGTTTTAAGGAATAATTTTTTCTTTAAACTTAAAGGCGTTTCGGCACTTGTGATTTTATCCAAATCCTCAAAATATTGCCAGTATAAAGCGCCCCAAGCAATACCGTCGCCTTTTTTGGTTAAGGTTACGGATGCCATTTCTGGTTTGATTTCGGAATCGTTCCAAGCTGTTTTATAATAGCCTGTGCCGGCTTCGACTTTGACGTTTTCAAGTTTTGACGGCTCTATTTTTTTGTTGCCAACTAATACTTCTACTGCATCTGTCACGCTTATCCAATCACTTCCTTGGAGCAGCAATGCATAAACTGCGTCGGTTGTTGATTTGGTGGTACTCCAACTATTGGTTTGTTTGTTTTTGAGCAGCCAGATTTTTAGGTCATCAATAGTTTTGACGTCGTTATCAATTTCGGCAAAAGCTTCAATCATCAAGGCCTGTGTTTCAATCGGTGCCTGATACCAATACCAAGAGGCTTTGTTTTCTTTCCAGTACATGCCCAATTCATCATTTGATATGCTGTTTTCCTTTAAAGATTTAAGGATTTTAGTTGCCATTGTTTTATCGTTTGCTCTATGGGAAACCAAAGCCATCAAACCTTTCGCATACAATGGACGAGACAACCAATACTTTTGGATTTGCGTTTGGTAATAATCGGTTATAGTTTTGACCTCCTTACTTTTTTCAATCTCTGGAAAAAAGCTTCGCATATACAGATAATGCAATTGGGTGTAACTCAAATGGTCTTTACTTAAATCGACATTTTTGTTATACTTCTTGATGTCTTTATACTCTTGAACAAATTCTGCATCCAAATAAGAAATAGCATTTTTAATCATCGAAGACTCTCCATCAGCAGAAACATTCAATTGTTTTAAATGTCCAAAACCTGTGATAATATGTTGTGTGATGTAACGGTTTGGCCGTCCACCTTCAAACCAAGGCCATGCACCATTGCTCATTTGGTTGTTCTCCAATTTACGTTTTGCCGAATTAAGCTCATTGTTCATTTTATTCATATCGAACAATAAGGCAATACGTTTTTTCTGTTCAGTTTCAGACTGTGCATCGCGTAACCATGGCGTTTCTTGAATGAGAATATTTTTCAATTCTTCATTCTTTTC
>JBBSOJ010000005.1:0-29738 GCA_038259855.1 Flavobacteriales bacterium | reverse complement strand
TTGAGTAATACAACCCATGAAGTTATAACGTCTGTCTGCTTCACTACTCCTACAGCTCAAAAAACGGTTAATTCCGTCACCAAAGTAACTTTTAAAGAGCTCTCCGACGCTGAAATTCATTACTATATTGACACCTACCAACCTTATGACAAAGCTGGTGCTTATGGCATCCAAGAATGGATCGGTCTAATAGGTGTCACAACTATTGAAGGTTCTTATTTTAACGTCATGGGCCTACCTACACATCTTGTTTACAAAACGTTAAATGATATGGTCGCAAATTGAGCGCATCGTACTTTTGAATTAAACTAAATCCAACATGAAAAATTTTAGCATCCTTGTTATGACCATGGGAATTCTTCTCTATTCCTGTAACCAAGCCAGCACTCCAAAGAAAACAGTGGAAGACCAAGCAACTTCTACGGACATTGAACCCAACAAAAAGGCCACGCCTTTGACTGAAGAATTCAAAGCGTATTGGTATAACAATGAAGCTGAAATTACTTCTTATGCATTAGAACAGGCGCGTTATGGGGAATTACGCTCTGGCACGGCGGCCTTGGTTTTCGTAACCGAACCTTTTCTGTCTGATGAACAAGTAAAGGCTGACCAGACTAGTGCTTCAAATATCCCAGTTTTAAAATTGAATGCCACCAAGCACTTCAATACGGGGATCTACCCCTATTCCATCATGCAAAGCACGTTCTATCCGGTAGCGAACAACCGACACGCCTTGAAAGTATCGTGTTCCGTGCAAGAATGGTGCGGGCATGTTTATACACAACTTAACAATCACAGCGAATTCGAGATTATGTCACATTCTTATTTTGAAGGCGAAGCTGATGAAGATTTCAGTTTGAATAAATCCATTCTTGAAAATGAACTCTGGACGCAGTTGCGAATTGATCCTACATCGTTGCCGGTTGGGACCAATGAGATCATTCCGTCTTTCGAATTTCTAAAACTCAAGCACGTACCGATCAAAGCCTATAAAGCAACCTCAACGTTAACGACAGATTCCTATTCCATAAATTATCCTGAATTGGATAGAACGCTTACAATCCGATTTAGTCCAGAATTCCCGTATGAAATTGAAAGCTGGGAAGAAACATTTATGAGCGGCTACGGCACCGGAGCAAAATTGCTTACAACAAAAGCGACAAAACTGACGACCATTAAATCGGCTTATTGGAATAAAAATACTAACGCTGATATCGGTTTGAGAGAAACATTGCAATTGAATTAAGACATTCCGATTTCTAATGTATCTTTGCCGCCACAAATAAAACAAGCATTTTATGTTCGAAAATCAATTACAAACTGAATTTATTGCCACAGGCATTTTGGTTCTGTTTTTGCTCATCATACGTTATATTGTAATCTTATTGATTACGAAAATCTCAAGAAAGCACGGTATTAATTTAGCACGGATCCATTTGATGAATAGATACGTTTCCGTGTCTTTATTTCTTATTGCCCTTCTGATTGTTCCTTTTATATTTGGTTTGGAAGCGCACGACTTAATCGTTCTCTTTTCATCCATTTTTGCAGTAATTGGCATTGGTCTTTTTGCAATTTGGTCCATTTTAAGCAACATCACATCCGGTATCATTATGTTTTTCTCGTTCCCCTACAAAGTGGGTGATAAAATAAGAATTCACGATAAAGATTTTCCGTTGGAAGGTATTATTGAAGATATTCGGGCCTTTCAGCTGCATTTGAGGTTAGATAATAATGATTTAGTGACCTATCCAAACAATCTGATGCTTCAAAAAGCAGTCACCTTGATTCAAAAAGACGCCATTGATGATTTATTCGAGGATGGCACCGATTTGATTTGAGCTCAAAGGATAGGCTTCCCATAAAATCAACCTCTAAAATAAACACCTTCGCATATTGATTTTTAGAGTTAAATAACTATTAAAACCAGCACTTGCGCTGGTTTCTTTTTTATATTTGAGCCTCAAGCCATACAAAACTAGCATGTTTAAATATTACTCGTTTGCTCTTCTTACCTTATTATTATGCTTTACTTTACAAGCACAGCAACCCAAAAAACCGACGGCATCTGATATTTACGAATCCATAGAAAAATTGAATTTTCTGGGATCTGTACTTTACGTAGCAGCTCATCCCGACGATGAAAACACACGGCTAATTTCTTATATGGCCAACGATGTTAAGGCCAGAACAGCTTACTTGTCCTTAACGAGAGGCGATGGCGGACAAAATTTAGTCGGTCCTGAATTACGAGAATTACTAGGACTCATCCGCACGCAAGAGCTATTGGCCGCTCGCCGAATTGATGGTGGTGAACAGTTATTTACACGTGCCAACGATTTTGGATACTCCAAACATCCGGATGAGACTTTGGACATCTGGAACAAATCGGACGTACTAGCTGATGTTGTTTGGGCCATCCGAACCTTCCAACCAGATATCATTATCAATAGGTTTGATCATCGAAGTCCAGGTTCCACCCATGGGCATCATACGAGCTCGGCCATGTTGAGCGTTGAAGCTTTTGATATGGCCGGAGATCAATCGGTGTATCCCGATCAGTTAAGATTTACAGACATTTGGCAACCAAAGCGCCAATTTTTCAACACGTCATGGTGGTTTTATGGAAGTCAAGATAAATTCAATAATGCTGATAAAACCAATTTATTGAGTTTGGAGGTAGGAAGCTATTTCCCTTCGATGGGTTTATCCAACAGTGAAATTGCGGCTTTGAGCAGAAGTTCGCACAAATCCCAAGGTTTTGGAAATACGGGCACTCGTGGAAGTGAAACAGAATATCTAGAACTTCTTAAGGGTGAGCTACCGAATGATAAGTCCAATGTGTTTGATGGTATTGACACTTCTTGGAATCGCGTCAATGGTGGTAAAGCCATAGGAATTCTTGTTGAACAGATTCAAAAATCGTACGATTTCAATAATCCGTCGGCATCACTTCCACAGTTAATGAAGGCCTATAAATTGATTCAAAATTTAGAAGATCAACATTGGAAAACCGTTAAACTACAAGATCTTAAAACAATCATTTCAGCCTGCGCAGGATTATATCTCGAAGTGGTCGCAGCTTCAAGTTCTGCAACTCCCGGCAGTACTGTAACATTGGAATTGGAAGCCATCAACAGGAGCAATCAAAAAATATCGATGACTTCGGTAGCATTGAATGATGGTACTACTATTGAAAAAAACAGTGCGCTCGACAAGAATAGCTCTAAAACATTCGAAGCTTCCTACAAGGTATCTAATTCCGAAGACTATTCCTCGCCATATTGGCTTATGGAAAAAGGGACTCTAGGTATGTATAAAGTGGATGATCAGAAGCGTATCGGAACGCCTGAAACTAAACACAAAACAACCGCCAGATTTGATTTGATAATTGATGGTGAGCCAATTTCTTTTTCTAGGGACATTGTTTATAAAATAACAGATCCGGTTAAAGGAGAAGTTTATAAGCCCTTCGAAATTGTACCCGCAGCGTCTGCTAAAGTAGCAGAAAAAGTGATTATTTTTGAATCAGATCAACAACGGGATGTGTCCATATTAGTAACGTCAGGAAAAGATAACCTAACGGGTTATGTAGAGATTGCCCATCCTATGAATTGGGACGTATTTCCAAAGAAACAAAGTATCGACATCGCAAAAAGAGGTGAAACAAAGGAGTTGGTATTCACGATAATCCCGCCTAAAGATCAAAGTGAAGGTATCATTACGCCAATGGTTCATGTCGATTCCAAGGTATATTCAAATGAACTCGTTGTCATTGATTATGACCATATCCCTGAACAAAGGGTTTTATTGCCAAGTGAAACAAAAATTGTACGTCTCGACATCAAGAAAAAAGGAGAAAACATAGGTTATATTGAAGGTGCCGGTGATGTGGTACCTGAAAGTTTAAAACAGATAGGCTATAATGTAACCATCATCAACCCAAGCACCATCAATACTGAAAGGTTGAGTCAATTCGATGCCATTGTTGTCGGGATTAGAGCTTACAATACGATTGACGACTTAAAATATAAGCAAGATGTTCTTATGGATTATGTCAAAAATGGTGGTACCATGATAGTACAATATAATACGAGTCGGGAATTGCTCACAGAGAATTTGGCACCTTATAGAATGACACTATCTCGCGACAGGGTGACCGATGAAAATTCAGAGGTTCGGATTCTTGCGCCAGATCACGATTTGATGAATTATCCAAATAAGATTACAACCAAGGATTTTGAGGGTTGGACGCAGGAACGAGGTCTTTACTTTCCTGATTCCTGGTCAAAAGAATTTACGCCGATCCTATCGATGAATGATAAGGGTGAATCTCCTAAAGATGGTAGTCTTTTGGTCGCATCTTACGGTAAAGGAACTTATATCTATACAGGATTAAGTTTTTTTAGAGAATTTCCAGAAGGCGTTTCGGGGGCTTATCGCTTATTTGCAAACATGCTGTCCATTGGAGAAAAGACCATCACAACCGATAAAAAACTAAACGATTAAAAGCTTACTTACTAGATAAATTAGTAACCTTTTTAATGATATATAAAGAGTTCGCTCAAAAAAGCGTCACTGTGCTCAATAATAGTGCTATTAAGAACTAAATAGATGGAAAAAAAAGTTACGAAGCATGATGATTCAAAAACAAGACAACCGTGGCTCAAGCTCTACTCCATCGTGCTGATTGCCAACGCGGTTTATATTATACTCTTTTTCATAATTTCGAAATCCTTCTAAACCATGGCGCTATTAGATTGGATTGTACTTATTGGGACCCTATTGGCCATCGTCATTTATGGCACTATCAAGACCCGTGGAAGTAAGAACGTTCAAGATTATGTAAGAGGCGGAAGCGATTCCAAATGGTGGACGATTGGTCTTTCCGTTATGGCAACGCAAGCAAGCGCGATCACCTTCTTATCTACACCTGGGCAAGCATTCACTGATGGTATGGGTTTTGTCCAGTTTTATTTCGGTGTGCCAATAGCAATGATCATTATATGCATGGTGTTTATACCGTTATACCATCGTCTTAAAGTATATACGGCTTACGAATTCCTTGAAAACCGATTCGACTTAAAAACACGAAGCTTAACAGCCATTCTATTCCTGATTCAACGAGGATTGGCCGCGGGAATTACCATCTATGCTCCAGCCATCATATTATCTGCCGTATTGGACTGGAATCTAACCTATCTAAATATCATCATCGGAATTTTGGTGATTATATATACCGTTTCCGGAGGTACAAAGGCCGTAAGTGTTACCCAAACCCATCAAATGGCCGTTATTTTTGCGGGAATGTGTATTGCGTTTTTCCTGATTGTAAGTTATCTTCCTGCTGACATCACCTTCTCCAAAGCTTTGGATATTGCTGGTGCTAGTGGTAAAATGGAAGTGCTCAATTTTGATTTTAACCTAGAAAATCGATATACTGTTTGGAGCGGATTGATAGGTGGAACATTCTTGGCACTCTCCTATTTTGGCACGGATCAAAGTCAGGTGCAACGCTATCTATCTGGTAAATCAATGAAAGAAATGCAAATGGGATTGATCTTCAACGGTTTGCTAAAAGTACCAATGCAGTTTTTTATTCTTTTGGTAGGTATTATGGTATTTGTGTTCTATCAATTCAACCAATCGCCTATCAATTTTAATCCTGCAACCGATAATGTCATTGCGAATTCGTCATATGTAGAGGAATACAAAACACTTCAAGAGGAACAGAAACGTATTTTTGAAGAGAAACAAGCTATCATTCAACAGTATTCTGAAAATCCATCGATAAACAATAAGCTGGCGATTCAAAAGGCCAATGACGCCGAACGCGAAAATCGCAACGCTGCCAAAGATATCATCGATAGAGCATCAGAAGAAAAAGATACACCTGTCGAAACCAATGATAAGGATTATATCTTTATATATTTCATATTGAATAATTTACCCCGTGGACTCATCGGTTTATTGCTAGCCGTGATTTTGAGCGCCGCCATGTCTAGCACCGCAAGTGAATTGAACGCTTTGGCATCGACCACAGCGCTCGATCTTTATAAGCGCAACACAACCGCCGTTGCTGATGAGATGCATTATGTAAGGATTACAAAATGGTTCACATTCGGCTGGGGAGTCCTAGCCATTATTATTGCCTGCGTAGCGTACTTAGCGGACAACCTCATACAATTGGTAAATATCATTGGCTCCATTTTTTACGGCAATGTGTTAGGTATATTTCTATTGGCATTTTTCTTTAAAATGGTAAAAGGGAATGCTGTTTTTATTGCAGCGTTAATCACCCAAGTCATTGTTATTGCCGGCTGGTGGTTCGACTGGATGCCTTATCTCTGGCTAAACTTATTCGGCTGCGCTCTAGTGATTTTGATAGCCTTAATTTTACAAAATTCCTTATTTATTAATGACACCACTAGCGACAAGACCCATTAAATGGGGCATCATAGGCCTCGGCAAAATTGCCAATAAATTTGCATCCGACCTTTTAGTGGCAGATGGCGCAGAATTATACGCAGTAGCTTCCAGAGATCTATCAAAAGCAACCTCATTTGCAACTAAATATAATGCCAAGCATGCCTATGGATCTTATGAAGAGTTGGCCAATAATCCTAATATTGATGCCGTATACATTGCCACTCCTCATAGCTTTCATAAAGAACACAGCATCTTATGCTTAAATCATAAGATACCCGTTCTCTGCGAAAAACCGTTCGCAATGAATCTGAAAGAAGTTGAAGACATGATTTCTGCCGCTAGAACGAATAAGGTGTTGTTGATGGAGGCCATGTGGACGTACTTTCTACCTCACTATACAAAGCTACTTGAACTTTTAAGTTCAGGACGTTTTGGAGCCATTAAAAAGTTAGAAGCTGATTTTGGATTTCGACCAGAGATGAATATGGAGTCTCGAGTGTTGAAAAAATCTTTGGGAGGTGGCAGTCTTTTGGACATTGGTATTTATCCTATTTTCGCAGCGTTATCGACCTTGGGTATGCCCATAGATATTGAAGCCAAAGCAACATTTTTTGAGAACAAGGCGGATTCATCATGCACGATGATCTTTAATTATGATGACGGTGCCAAGGCTTTTTTAAGGAGCACATTATTAGAAAACACTCCAACGGAAGCCGTTTTTCATTGTGAGCATGGCATCATAAAAATACATTCGAGATTTCATCAACCAACGAGTATGACAACCATTCAAAATGGTATCGAGCAGGTTTTAAATTTTGAGACCGCCGGAATTGGATATAAATACGAAATTGAACATTTCAGTCAACTCGTAAGAGATGGACTTAAGGAAAGTCCGCTTATGAATTTTGAGTTCAGCATAAAATTGATCAAAATTTTGGATGATGTTCGACGGATCATCGGATTGGAATATTCAAAACCATAATCATGATCAACCATTTCTAGGAGGTCAATAACTCTTTTTTCTTCCTCCACCAAATTCCTTCAGTGATTGAAGAATGGCATCCATTTGAGACTGGTATTCAGATTGTTTATCCGCTAGCGTCCATGCAATCACCTGATAGTAACGTGTTCTACTTTCGTAAATTCCATAAGTGTAGGAAATTAGAATACCTTCTATAACACCAGAAAGCGTAGCAAATCTAGCTGGAAGTCCGTTAACGTTGGTTTCGACAATATCTGATTGGGAAGGCCCATCCATACTTGAATATATACCATTCAAAATCAATTTGGTATAGCCATTGAGATCGTCTGAATAACTATCTTCGAGATCAAATTCTTTGAGTACCGTGTGAAGTTCTGTTTTCGGCTCATCGATGACCAGTACGTAAAACTCTTTGAACAGATTTTGATATTGAAGCGAAGCGTCATCATGTAAATCTTCAGTCTGGGATAAGAAGGCTGGGACCTCCAAGGAATAGCGATTTTCCACAGTAATTTTCTGCTCACCTTCTTCAGTAGCACAACTATAAAATAACGTCAACATCATCAATGAACTTATAGAAACTAACTTTTTCATAATAGGTGTAGATTTAAGGTGGTCATTAATGTAGTCCCAAAATACGAATTTTCTTATTAATTTTATGAATCAATGGTGTCAATCAAAACGTCACTTGCATTGAAAATTTCCTACTATCTAATCATACGTCGTGTATGACAATGAAAAATGCCCCACAGTTATAAATTACTGTGAGGCATCATGTTCTTATTGTTGTACTTTAAATTACATCGCGCCCCATTCTTTAAGGGATTCTTTGTTCATTTTGATATAATCTTTGTTACCAGCTGTTTCAGCAGCAGCCAATGATTTTTTTGCCGCAGCAATAGCGCCCTTTTTATCACCTGCCTTCGCATAGATCAACGATTGTTGTCTTAACTGCCAATATGGTGCCTTGTCTCCAGAGGTGGCAAGAGCTTTATCAATCCATGTTTTTGCCTGATTGATGTCTTTTCCTTCTTGTAAGTAGTAAACTGCTGACGCATAATAATCATCGGCAGATGGTCCGTTCATTGTTTTATCAATGGCTTCTGTCACCATTTTGTCAGTTGGTACTTCAAACTTCACGCCGGCGTAAACATCCGACCACATCATACCTAAAACAGCAGAATTATTGGTCAAATCATCAAACGTAATTGTAAACGTCTCAATTTTCATTGGCATTGGATACATTTCCGCTTTTACCTGCGCCGCAACCTTACTGTCATCCCATTGTTGTGGTACACCTCCGCTAGAGTAATCAGTATAAAAATAAACATCCCATGCTGATTCATTCGGCTTCGCAAAAATTGCATATGAACCTGCTTTTAAGGTTTTTCCTCCAACGATAACATCGTTACTGAACGTGATTTTGGTTCTTTTATTCGCGCCAGTTCTCCAAACTTCACCGTAAGGCACCAAGTCACCAAATATGGTACGACCTCTCATATTTGGACGGGAATATTCCAAAGTCACATCGGTCAATCCAACTTTTTGTTCCACTTTAGAAAATGGACTAGGTTCGGGAGTTTCTATCTGTGCATAAGTCATTAAAGAGGTGCCAAAAATGGCAGCCAAAAGCATAATTTTTTTCATAATAGTTCTGTTTAAAATGGTTAATAGAATTGGATAAAATTACGGATTATAAAGACTGTAGTTGTTAACAAAACCTTAAATTCCGAAATGATGCTATTACTCAATTTTTTGACTATAAATAGCAAACTAGGCGAAATGTAGCAAGTTTGAATCGTGTATTAATAGGTGCAGCTTCTATGGAAACTTATTATATTCGATGCTTGTTAATCTTCTAATCTCAAGGTTGGTCAATTTAATGAGTCCCATCACTGTGTGATGTCATGTTAAACTTTGTTTAATATTTAAGGATAAATGTTAAACATTTTGTATCTTTACATATAACTTAAGGTCATGGCAAAGAAAAAATTACTTACCGAGCAAGATATGTTAACCTATTATATGGATTATGTTCTTGAGCACAACCAACAACCAAATTCTGTTTATAGCTTCGCGAAATTAAACAATTTCGAAGAGTCTAAATTTTACGAATTTTTTGGAACGTTTGATGCTCTTGAAAAACAAGTCTTCAGAGCATTTTTTGACAATACAATCGTTGCGCTTCACAACAGTGAAGACTATCAATCATTCAATCCAAGAAACAAACTATTAAGTTTTTACTTTACATTCTTTGAAAATCTTACGGCCAACAGAAGCTATGTCATGTATGCACTACATAAACACAAAGAAGGAATGAAAGGTTTAAAGTTGCTTACAGAATTGAAAAAAAGTTTTACAACATATATTCAAAATCTTGAGATTGATATGATCGATGTCAAACAGGAGCAACTTGAAAAAATTCAACAACGCGGTTTACAGGAAACAGCGTGGTTCCAATTATTATTAACAATGAAATTTTGGATGGATGATACCTCAACATCATTTCAGAAAACAGATATTTTTATCGAAAAATCGGTCAATACCAGTTTTGATGTATTGGATGTGACGCCCATAAGAAGTCTGATTGACTTTGGAAAATTCATTTTCAAAGAAAAAATACAGATGAACTAAATACCTTAAATGAAAACTATAGATTCTATTCCAACATCAAAAATACATCGTGCCTCAAAATTGGTTTCCACTGGAGCCAAATTAGGTGTCAACTATATTAAATATTACGGTGATAAATTAACCAAAACAGAGGGCGAAGCAAGAGACCGCCTCAACGAAAATAATGCTGAAGACATTTATGATAGTCTAAAGCAGCTCAAAGGAAGTGCATTGAAAGTTGCTCAAATGTTGAGCATGGAAAAAAGTATTATGCCGCAGGCTTATGTCGAAAAATTTTCATTGGCACAATTTTCCGTTCCACCGTTATCGCCTCCTTTGGTAATCAAAACCTTTAAAAATTATTTTGGTAAAATGCCAAATGAATTATATGATTCCTTCAACACAACTTCAGTAAACGCTGCTAGCATTGGCCAAGTCCATATAGCAGAAAAAAATGGGAAGAAACTTGCTGTGAAAATCCAATATCCTGGAGTTGCCCAAAGTATTACGTCTGATTTGGCTCTTATTAAGCCAATTGCTATGAAAATGTTTAATATCAAAGGGAAAGACTCGGACAAATACTTTAAGGAAGTTGAAGGAAAGTTAATTGAGGAAACAAATTATATTTTGGAAGTTGAGCAGAGCAAGGAAGTTGCAGAGGCGTGTTCACACATCCCGAATCTTTTGTTTCCTCAATATTATGAAGAACTGTCTTCAGAACGAATCATCACCATGGACTACATGGAGGGTGAGCATTTATCGGAATTTACCGCATACAATACTAATCAAGATACTGCCAATCAATTAGGCCAAGCGTTGTGGGATTTTTATATGTACCAGATTCATGTCCTGAAAAAAGTGCATGCCGATCCGCATCCCGGAAACTTTTTGGTTTCAAAAGATGGACAACTGATTGCACTCGATTTTGGCTGTATGAAAATCATCCCTAATGAATTCTATGTACCATATTTTGAATTGGCAAAACCAGAAAACATTTCAGATAAAGGCTATTTTCTTAAGAAATTATATCAATTGGAAATTTTACGTGAAGATGATTCTGAAGAGGAAGTCAAATTTTTTACAGACTTATTTCACGAGTTGTTGAGTTTGTTTACTCAACCATTTCATGAGGATATATTCGATTTTTCGGATGGTAAATTTTTCGGAAAAATATCAGAGTTAGGACAGCGTTATTCAAAAAGCAGTGAATTACGTAAAATGAATGGTAATCGTGGCTCTAAACATTTTATATACATGAATCGAACCTTTTTTGGTTTGTATAATTTGATGTTTGATTTGAAAGCAAAAGATATTAAAATAAATAACTTTATAACATTCAATGACTCATTTAAGTGAAGATGATTTTAATGAAATGCATCACTTATACCGCATCAACCTTATCAATAGTTGTTCTGGTTATAAGTCTGCCAATCTTATAGGAACGACGTCTATCGATGGTGTATCGAATGTTGCCATCTTCAGTTCTGTTACCCACATGGGCTCCAACCCTGCTCTATTAGGTTTTTTCTTGAGACCAACAGGTAATGTGACTAGAAACACATACCAGAACATAAAAGCCACCGGGAAATTCACGATTAACCATGTGTATGAATCAATTTTGGAAGATGCGCATCATACTTCGGCAAAATATGATGGCGGTATTTCCGAATTTGACATGACTAATCTTGAAGAATTATATAGAGAGCATTTTTCTGCACCATTTGTCAAAGGAACCCCCGTACAAATGGCTATGAATTATGTTGAAGAATATCATATTAAGGCAAACAACACTATCTTAATTATCGGAGCCATAAAAGATCTATATTTTGAAAATCAGTTACTTTCTTCAGATGGATTCCTTAACTTGTCCAAAGGTAATATTGCCGCCGTGAATGGTCTTGATGGTTACACAATTCCTAATTTAAAGACCCGATTGGAATATCAGCGACCAAAAAAAGGCGCAAAATAAATCTCTCTTATGAAAATCCTCGTTACAGGAGCCACAGGTTACATTGGTAAACGGTTAATTCCTATACTTATAAATGAAGGGCACACTGTTGTTTGTGCTGTAAGGGATGCCTTGAGAGCTGATAAGACGTATCGAAATGACGAACATATAGAGATTGTAGAAGCCGACTTTTTAAAGGCAGAAACGCTAGATACTATTCCGAAAGACATTGATGTTGCTTATTACCTTATACATTCCATGTCTAACACCTCTAAAGATTTTGAACAGTTGGAGGCCAAATGTGCAGAAAATTTCAAGGCATACTTTCAACATTCTGAATTAAAACAAGTCATCTATTTAAGTGGTATTACCAATGATGCCTATCTATCCAAACATCTTCAATCCCGGAAAAATGTAGAGGAGATTTTGGCATCACCAGCATATGCACTCACGATATTTAAAGCGGGTATTATTGTAGGTTCCGGTAGTTCATCCTTTGAAATTATAAGAGATTTAGTTGAAAAACTACCGGTGATGATTGCGCCAAAATGGTTGGACACCAACACACAACCATTGGCAGTGAGAGATGTCCTTTCTTTCTTATCAAAGGCTAAAGGCAGAGAAGAGCTTTACAATCAAAGTTATGACATTTTCGGTCCTGAAATTTTGACCTATAAAAAGATGTTGCTTCAGTTTGCCGAAAAACGTGGACTTGATCGTTACATTCTTACAGTGCCAGTGATGACCCCAAAATTATCGTCCTATTGGCTTTATTTTGTGACTTCAACATCGTATAAATTAGCCTCATCGTTGGTTGAAAGTATGGGTGTAGAGATTATTGGCAATAAAAGCAATATCAACCAATTGCTTGGTGTAGAACCCATCACATATGGAGAAGCCGTAGCATTGGCGTTTGAAAAAATCGAACAAAACAGTATTGTTTCGAGTTGGAAAGATTCCATGGTGAGCAGTGGGCGATTGAAGAATGATTTTCATAAATACGTGAATGTTCCGAAGTATGGGTGCTTTAAAGATTATAAAGAACGAAAAGTGATCAATGAAGAACATACCATCCATAAAATTTGGTCGATTGGCGGTTCTACAGGATGGTATTATGGAACTTATTTATGGAAAATCCGTGGATATCTAGATAAATTGTTTGGAGGTATTGGTTTGAGAAGAGGAAGAACCCATGTGTCCCAATTGGATGCCGGTGATGCCTTGGATTTTTGGCGGGTAATTTTCACCGATAGAAAAGAAAAGAAATTATTGCTCTATGCCGAAATGAAATTACCAGGCGAGGCGTGGCTCGAATTTAAGATTGAAGATGGGTTATTGAAACAGACGGCGACTTTTAGACCGCGAGGTTTGGCAGGACGGTTATACTGGTATAGTGTGTTACCCTTCCATTGGTTCATCTTCAATGGTATGATCGATAAGTTAATTGAAAACAAACAATAAACATTGAAAAAAGAACACCTTCCCGAAAAAGTTTGTCCCGTATGCGATCGTCCTTTTTCTTGGCGAAAAAAATGGGAGCTGAATTGGGAGGAGGTTAAATATTGTAGTGAAAAATGCAGGAGAAACAAAATAAAACAGGTTTAGTATGGTTCCGAAACGATCTTCGAGTACATGATAATGTCGTTTTAGAGAAAGCCATAAAAAATAACACAAATGTACTGGCAGTTTATTGCTTTGACCCTAGACATTACGAAGCCACATCGTACGGTTTCAAAAAAACAGAAAAGTTCAGAGCTCAATTTTTGATTGAAAGTATCACGGATCTAAAGGCCAATCTGTCAAAATTAAATATCAATCTCCTCACGTATCACAACACTCCAGAATCCATTATTCCAGAGCTTGTAGAAACTTACGCAGTAACTACCATTTATTTTCAAAAGGAATGGACTTCAGAAGAAGTATCGGTTGTTGAGTCTTTAAAATCTGAATTATCAGATCATGTGAATTTAAAGGATACTTACGATCAATTTCTATTTCATCCAGAGGATTTGAACATGGCGTTTTCGGACATTCCAAAAGTCTTTACCAACTTCAGAAAATACCTTGAGAAATCTGTTGAAATCAGAAAGGCCATAGAATTACCAGAACCTTTAAAAAACAACCTATCCACTACTGATACGCCAATTGTCACTCTAGCTGATTTAGGCTTTGAAGAGTTTACAGTACATCCCCATACCGCCTTTCCTTTCGAAGGTGGAGAAACTTCGGGTATGCAACGTTTAGAGGACTACATTTTTAAATCTAAAAAAATCGGGGTTTATAAAAAGACTCGAAATGGTCTTATAGGCACTGATTTTAGTTCTAAATTTTCTGCATGGCTCGCCAATGGGAGTATTTCGGCAAGAACGATCTATTGGGAAATCAAACGCTTTGAAGATGAGAATTATTCCAATGACTCTACATATTGGCTAATATTTGAGTTGATTTGGCGGGATTTTTTCAAATACATTTCGTTAAAACACGGCAGTGATATCTTTAAGATTGAAGGGATTCTTGATAAAGACTATGATTGGAATACACATGAAAAAGCCATCAGTCAATGGATCCATGGAAACACATCTGAACCGTTTGTCAATGCCAACATGATTGAAATTGCCAAAACAGGCTGGATGAGCAATCGAGGACGCCAAAATGTAGCCTCTTATTTTGCAAAAGAATTGGAAATCGATTGGCGCATTGGCGCAGCTTATTTCGAATCATTATTAGTGGATTATGATGTTCATAGCAATTATGGTAATTGGATGTATGTTTCTGGTGTAGGCAACGATCCGAGAGATCGGAAATTTAACATTAAGAGTCAAGCAGAACGTTATGACCCAAATAACACATACCAAAACCTTTGGCTCCAAAAAACCATTTTTGAATGAAAACACTACGGCTCATATTAGGAGATCAACTGAACATCAAGCATTCATGGTTTAAAGAAACGTCGGAATCCACGATATACTGTCTATTTGAGATGCGCCAAGAAACAGATTATGTCGTGCATCACATTCAAAAGGTGATCGGTTTTTTTGCGGCCATGCGACAATTTTCGGAAGATTTAAAAGCACAGAATCATCAAGTGATTTACTTCAACATTAATGACAAACAAAATACTCACAGTCTAACAGAAAATCTCAAGTTTTTAATTGATTCTCATAATATCGAACAATTTGAATATCAAGAACCTGATGAATATCGTTTGGATGAACAATTAAACGCTTTTTGCAGTTCACTTTCCATAGCTTTCAAAAGCTATTCGACAGAACATTTTTACACCGCTCGAACGGACGTCGAGGGATTTTTTGAAGGTAAAAAAACCTATCTCATGGAAAGCTTCTATCGGGATATGCGAAAAAAACATGATATTTTAATGGTGGCGGATCAACCAGAAGGAGGCAAATGGAATTATGATAAAAGTAATCGCAACAAATGGAAAGGTGGTTTTGGAATTCCACCTTACAAATATTTCTTGAATTCCGTAGGAGATGTTGTTGCAGATATCGAAAATGCCGGTATCAAAACGATGGGAAAATTTGAAACAAAAACGTTTTCCTATCCCATTACAAGGTTACAAGCCCTCGATCAGTTAAAATATTTCTGTGAAGAATTATTAATTCATTTTGGTGATTATCAAGATGCCTTGCACACAGAAGAAGTCTATTTATTCCATTCACGGCTCTCCTTCGCAATGAACACTAAATTGATTTCACCAAAAGATGTGGTCAACACAGTTCTCAATTATTACCATAAACATGAGAAAGAGATTGATATTTCACAGGTAGAAGGCTTTATACGTCAAATCATAGGGTGGCGCGAATATATGCGGGGCATGTACTGGGCTCGAATGCCAGAATTTAAATCAGAAAACAAACTGAAAAACACCAATAAACTAGCTGATTTCTTTTGGACCGGAAATACCAAAATGAATTGTCTCAATCACACCATAAACAATTCACTTGATAATGGCTATGCACACCACATTCAGCGTTTAATGATCACTGGCAATTATGCCTTATTGACCCAAACGGACCCAGATGAGGTCGACGATTGGTACCTCGGAGTTTACGTTGATGCCGTAGAATGGGTTCAATTGCCAAATACCCGTGGTATGAGCCAATGGGCCGATGGCGGAAAAATCGCAACCAAACCCTACGTCTCCTCTGGTTCGTACATCAACAAAATGAGTAATTATTGTGACACCTGCCATTACAATAAAAACAAAAAAACCGAAGACGACGCCTGCCCTTTCAACAGCTTATACTGGAATTTTTTAGATGATAAACGACCTATTCTAAAAGATAATTTTAGAATGAAAATGATGTATGCTGTACTTAACAAAATGGATGCAGAGGACCTACATGCACTAAAAGTAAAAGCCCAACATATAATTGAAAATCAAGATGCCTACTGAAAGAAAACATATTAGCCTAGTGTGGTTGAAACGCGATTTACGCTTGGAAGATAATGAAGCCATACAAAATGCCTTAAATTCTGATAAGCCCGTGCTCCTACTTTATGTTTTTGAACAATTATTGATGGAGGATACACATTATAGTGCACGTCATTGGGATTTTGTAAAGCAATCATTGATGGATCTTAATACGCAATTGAAAGACTATAATTCTAAAGTTTTGGTCATCACATCAGATATGATTGCAGTAGTCAATCAACTGTTGAGTTTTTATGATATTTCAAAGATCTATTCACATCAAGAAACTGGTATTTTAGTAACGTATGAGCGCGATAAATCGTTCATTCGCTTTTGCAAAAACAATCAAATCACGTGGCACGAAAACATCAATAATGGTGTTCAAAGAGGTCTTACGAATCGAGAAGAATGGATTCAAAAATGCAATGCTTATTTTGAGATAGAGCCACTTCTATTTGAACCAGAACAAGGTCAATTGTTAAGTATAGAAGACATCCAAAAACTGGAATCCTATTTTACCATTCCCGATTTGACAACCAATCCCAATGCGCCATTTCAAAAAGGTGGTCGTACTGTGGGTCTCAAATATCTAGAGTCCTTTTTAGATAAACGCTATGAAAATTATATGTTTCACATTTCGAAACCGGAATTGGCACGAACTGGTTGTAGTCGCATTTCTCCATACATATCTTGGGGAAATTTATCCATACGGGAAGTGTATCATCGCGCCTATCATCTGAAAAAAACGGCCCAAAATAAAAAACCTCTCGAAGCATTTATGGCACGTTTGCGATGGCAAAGTCATTTTATACAAAAATTTGAGATGGAGCATACCATGGAAGAAGCCAGTATTAATAAAGGCTTCCATAAGTTAAAGAAAGATATCTCACTTGAATATCAAAAAGCATGGCGGACAGGTCAAACAGGCTTTCCTTTGATTGACGCGTGCATGCGATGCCTTAATGAGACGGGATATCTCAATTTTAGAATGCGTGCCTTGGTCGTATCGTTCTTTACACACAATCTTTGGCAACCATGGCAAGAAGCCACCACACACCTCTCTCAAATGTTCCTTGATTTTGAACCAGGCATTCATTTCCCTCAATTGCAGATGCAAGCAGGAGAAACCGGGACGAATATTCTTCGGATCTACAATCCTATCAAAAATAGCTACGAGCATGATCCCAACGGAGTTTTTATTAAAAAATGGGTTCCGGAATTAAGGAATTTGGAGCTACAGTTTGTGCATGAACCTTATCTTATGACGGATATGGAACAAGGCTTCAATGATTTTAAGTTAGGAGAAGAATATCCATTCCCAATTGTAGATTTGGTAGAAACACGGCGACGCGCAAGTGAAACGTTGTGGAACATAAGAAAAAACAACACTGTAAAATCAGAGTCTAAACGAATTCTAAAAAAGCATACACTACCCAATAGAAAGCTCTCTTAAGCCTTAAATTATAACGATTTACGGTGCTATCAACGATATTGTGTTAATATTTGTTTAATCTTATGTGATAAAGGTTAAACATTTTGTAAATTTGATTATATTTAAGATATGATACTCGATACAAGTTACACAAACAAAGAAGATATTAAGCTTATCAACGATACCGTGGGAGCTCCATTCAGCTTTATTCAATCCATCAAAATGAAGGGTGTAGGATCCAAGCGTATGATGATAGAAGATACAAGCCCAAATATGAATCACTATCTAAATTTGGTCGCTGATGTTAACTATGCGAATCTTGAATTACGCCCCAAAGGAGTTCTTATCAGAATCAATAAAGGTTTAAAAACCTTTACATGGGTTATTCCTTACTATCAATTGGTAATTTATAAAACCAATGGAAGCAGCATTCACGCTCAAGGTCGTTTTATTCATTTTAAAAACAATAAAACATTTAAAGAGAACAAGGCTTTCTTTGATAAACTTTTAAATGAAAAAGTAAAATATGAATCTCAATATAATGTGTTGCCATGATTGATTTTAATGATAGAGAACTAGATAGAATCATAGAAATGGCATGGGAAGACCGTACCACCTTTGAAGCTATCGAATTTCAATTTGGTCTTTCAGAACAGGATGTCATTGAATTGATGCGCCGAGAAATGAAACCGAGCAGTTTCAGAATGTGGCGCAAACGAGTTCAAGGACGTGCTACCAAACATGAGAAGTTGAGATCTTTTTCAGAAGGACGATTTAAATGTTCACGACAAAAACAAATTACGCATAATTCCATTTCTAAACGATAACGATGCTTTGATTATAGAAGAAATTTTATAAGACAGCACATAAAAAAGACACAATGAATACACAAACCTTAAAACAAACCGCTACCAAAACTAGTCCATTTAATGGGTTTTCCACCACAGAAATTGGGGACGATCATCTTTATACTGGCCTAAAAACTCCAATGAAAAAAGACGCCTTTAAACTTTCTGATGCAGAAAAGAAGGAGCGTATTGCCCTATTGTTCGAAGAAATCATGGACGTTATGGGATTGGATCTTACAGATGACTCTTTAAAAGGCACACCTAACCGTGTGGCTAAAATGTACATCGATGAGATTTTCTCTGGATTAAATCCTGCGAACAAACCAAAAATCGCTTTATTTGATAATAAATACCAATACAATCAGATGCTGGTTGAAAAAAATATCAGCTTCTATTCAAATTGTGAACATCACTTTGTTCCGATCATGGGTAAAGCGCATGTTGCTTATATATCGTCGGGTAAAGTCATAGGATTGTCCAAGTTGAATCGGATCGTACAGTATTACGCTAAACGTCCCCAAGTACAAGAACGATTGACCAACCAAATTGCGGAAGATCTAAAACAGATTTTAGGAACCGAAGACGTTGCAGTCATCATTGATGCAAAACACCTCTGTGTATCGTCTAGAGGCATTAAAGACGAGTCTTCAGCCACGGTAACATCATACTACGGCGGAAAATTCAATACAACTGAAAAAATAGCAGAATTACAAAATTATATTAAAGACTAAAAGAATGGATATCATTGAAGAAGCACATGAGTTTGAGCAGATCAAAATGAAGTCACTTTCCACTAGTGATCGCGTTGAAATCTCGAGAAAAGCAAAACGTTTGATCTTAAGCTTAAATGAAATTTACAAACGTAAGAAGGATGAGTCTATTATGGATCTCATGAAACGACTTACAGCCATTAAACAAAAAGTTGAAAAACGTTTAAAAGGCAGACCTTAACCATAAATCATAGTATATTATGAAAACCATCATTATCATTGGCGGTAGCAAAGGCATTGGAAAAGCAATTGCCCAAACCTTACTGCCAAATCATCATATTATAAATATTAGCCGAACAGCTCCCGATTTTTCCCATGAGAATCTGACACATCACGAATGTGACATTCTCAAAGACGATCTACCAGCAATTGATACCGCTGATGGATTGGTATACTGTCCGGGTAGTATTAATTTAAAACCCATTGGACGTTTAAAGCTGGAAGATTTTAGGGAAGATTTTGAAATTAACGTTTTGGGCGCAGTGAAAGCCATTCAGACATATTTGGATATTCTAAAAAAAGGTACAAAACCATCCATTGTGCTTTTTAGCACCGTGGCAGCAAAATTAGGAATGCCGTTTCATGCAAGTGTCGCCGCTTCCAAAGCAGCTGTTGAAGGATTGGTGAAATCCATTGGCGCGGAGATGGCTACAACCTTACGCATCAACGCGATTGCACCGACGGTTACTGATACCGATTTGGCATCCAAACTATTGCGTAACGATAAGATGATTGAAAATATTACGGAACGTCATCCCATGAAAAAATTCCTTCATCCTCAAGAAGTGGCCGATATGGCAGAATTTCTTTTGTCTGATAAGGCGGCTTCAATTTCAGGTCAGATATTTGAGCTGGATTGTGGCATTGTAACTTTTAAAATTTAATAATGAATCCATTTAAGATATTCGCGGCGACATTATCAACCTCGCGAAGAGAATTACCATTAATGAATAAGACACTTTACGATATCAAATTGAACAGTCTTCAAGATAATCCAATCAATTTAAAGGATTTTGAAGGTAAATTCTTATTGTTTGTGAATGTAGCCTCGAAATGTGGATTTACTGGTCAATATAAAGATCTACAGGAATTAAGTGATCTTTACAAGGATCAATTACAAGTTATAGGAGTTCCATGCAACCAATTTGGCGGCCAAGAGCCTGGTAGTGCAGAAGATATTGAATCGTTTTGTCAGTTGAACTATGGTGTCGATTTTTTAATGACCGAAAAATTAAATGTAAAAGGTACCGATCAGCATCCGATATATCAGTGGTTAACTAAAAAAATCAATAATGGGGTATCAGACTCTTCGGTAAAGTGGAATTTCCAAAAGTATCTTGTTGATCCAAGCGGGTCGCTAGTAGATTATTATTATTCTGCAACACAACCTATGAGTAAAAAAATAATAAAGTACTTAAAAAAATAAACCATGTTCGGACTATTCAAAAAGAAAACAGAAAAGGAAAAATTACAACAACAATACGACACGTTGATGAAAGAATGGCACAGCCTTTCAACTGTTAACAGAAGTGAAAGTGACAAGAAATACGCCGAAGCACAAGAAATTATGACTAAATTAGAGAGCTTAAACCAATAGCCTCTCTAATACATGAAATTCCTAAAACCGCTCTTTGTATTTCTTATCATTAATTTTGGAGCATTAGGATTGGGAATGTTATTTATGGGCGACGGTGCTAGCAGCGAATGGTATACATCCATGAATAAAGCGCCTTGGACACCGCCAGGATGGGTATTTGGTGTTGCTTGGTCTCTTATAATGATCTGCTTTTCCATATACATGACTTTTTTATATTTAAAACTCCCTATCCGAACAGTCTTCTTCCTTTTTACCTTACAATTTATTTTAAACATCGCTTGGAATTTTGCGTTTTTCAATCAACACCTTATAACTCCCAGTCTCATCATAATTATCGGCCTTACGCTTACGGTATCGACATTAATGATTCGGTATTGGGACTTAATGAGGATAAAAACAATTTTGATTGCACCCTATGTCATTTGGCTTTGCATCGCGTCCTCTCTAAATCTCTATATTTTACTGAATAATTAAAGAACAGTACTTTGCACTACTTTATTCACATGATCCCTTATTCATTTTTTTTGAAACTAACTATATGAAAATATACACATTACATAAAAAACAAAATCTTCCCATAACGTTAGAACGGGCTTGGGATTTTTTATCTGATCCTAAAAACCTTAAAGTCATCACGCCAGATTATATGGGCTTTCAGATCCTTTCTGGTGCGGATCGTCCTATGTATGCAGGTCAAATCATTCAATATATCGTCACTCCTATTTTGGGAATCAAAACGAAATGGGTCACCGAAATTACCCAAAGTGTTAAAAACTCTTATTTTGTAGATGAACAGCGCTACGGTCCCTATGCCCTATGGCATCATAAACATTTTATTAAGGAAATCGATGGTGGTGTTGAAATGGAAGATGTTATTGATTATAAATTACCATTGGGCATTTTAGGGCAACTCGCCCACCCTATTCTCGTGCAACCTAAACTTGAAGAAATTTTCTCGTACCGAACAAAAAAACTAGAAGAATTATTCGGAGTTTATTAAAATCTATATATCTATTCGGTTGGGTAACTTCATTTCCAAAGATATGATCGGTCATTTATAACCACTATTTTATCATTTCAGTTACAATTTGAAACGTGCATGCTGTATATTCGAACTCCATTAAATTTTTAATAGAAAAAGCTCGATCATTCGAATTTAGAGCTTGTACATAACTTTATAAAATGAAACAACCTCTCAATATATTTTGGTTCCGACGCGATTTAAGGCTTGATGATAATGTTGGTTTTTACGAAGCACTCAAATCAGAGCATCCAGTACTTCCCATGTTTATTTTTGATACTGACATATTAGACAAACTTCCGGAAGATGATGCTCGAATCTCATTTATACATGACACGCTTCAACAAATGAGGCAAACACTTCAAGATGAACGTGAAAGTAGTATAGCCATGTATCATGGCACGCCAGAATCTATTTTTGAAACCCTAATGAATGATTATGAGATCGATACGGTATTTACAAACCGTGATTATGAACCTTATGCAAAAGAAAGGGATACTTCAATAGAAACACTCTTGGCTAAAAATGACATAACGTTCAAAACCTATAAAGATCAGGTTATTTTCGAGAAAGATGAAGTCGTTAAGGGGGATGGCGATCCGTACGTGGTGTATACGCCTTTTATGAAAACGTGGAAAGAGGCCTTCAAGAAAATTGATTTGACTATTTACTATACTAATGACTATTTAGACAATCTGGTCAAAAATACCCGCTTGCCAAATTTAAGTTTATCTGACATCGGTTTCGTTAAATCATCACAGGAAATTGCAGCCTATGACGTCACACCGACGCTCATTCAAAATTACGAGGATACCAGAAATTTCCCTGCAAAAGATACTACCTCACGACTTGGTCCACATTTGCGTTTTGGAACTGTGAGTGTTCGTAAAATGATGAAGAAAGCGATTTCTGAAAAAAATGAAGTGTTTTGGCAAGAATTGATTTGGCGAGAATTCTTCATGCAGATTTTATGGCATTTCCCTAAAACCGTTGACGACAGTTTTAAATCTAAATACGATCGGATTGAATGGCGGAATAATGAGGCAGAATTCAAAAAATGGTGTGAAGGTAAAACGGGGTATCCGCTAGTGGATGCCGGAATGCGACAGCTTAATGCATCAGGATTTATGCACAATCGCGTGCGAATGTTGGTTGGAAGTTTTCTATGCAAACATTTACTGATCGATTGGCGATGGGGTGAAGCTTATTTTGCAGAAAAATTACATGATTATGAAATGTCGAGTAATGTAGGCAATTGGCAATGGGTTGCTGGTAGTGGCGTTGATGCAGCACCTTACTTCCGGATTTTCAATCCGACGACACAGATTGACAAATATGATAAGGATTTAAAGTATATCAAAACATGGATTCCTGAATTTAAAGAAGATCACTATATTGAAAAAATGGTCGACCATAAAGAAGCACGTGAACGATGTTTGAGCACCTATAAGAAAGCCTTGAATTAAATAGGATTTGGTTAAAGATTGGTCATATTAAATAGGCCTCAACTATCTCGTAGCGATGTTATCTAGTATTGACAATTCTCTCAATGTAAAAGATCACTCTAAAATTTCCGCCAACCATGCGCGATGTAATAGATACATCGCCAACATCCTTATACGTATTCATTGGTGAATAATCGACTAATAATTCCAGTCCGAGAAAGTTTGAAACGTCCACACCAAAACCACCAATCAAACCTATGTTACTGGATTTTATGGTTTCTTGGATATCCAATTCTTCCTTGACCGTTTCGGCCGATAACAAATGCGAATATCGAAAACCTCCTTTAAAATAAAATCCACTACCATAACTACCATTGACATCAAATTTCAACAAGGGATTCACATCCAAATATAGTAATTGAACATCTGAATCAAGCGAAATGGTCCTATTCTGATACAGGAAATTTCCAACAAGTCCTAACTCACTAGAAAAATTGACATCTACGAACGCACCAAGGTGATATTTAATATTTTGTTTCGCGGAAGATCCTCCATAGGTAACATCACCTTGGAAATCTTTTCGAATGACATAGAAATTAGGTCCTCCCAAAACACCGAAACCGATGTTTTGAGCCATGGACATCACAGTAGAAAAAAAAGTAACAACTAAAACTAAAACGATTTGGGGAAGTTTCATAGATTCAGGCTTAATGAGTATGATTTTGTCAATTCACTCTTTCAATTTTAGCACCAATCGCTCGCAAACGCTCATCGATACGTTCGTAACCACGATCGATCTGCTCGATATTATGAATAGTAGAGGTTCCTTTTGCGGACAATGCAGCGATCAATAAAGACACACCTGCTCTAATATCAGGAGAGGTCATAGTCGTTGCTTTCAGGGTCGATTTAAAGTCGTGGCCAATAACCGTCGCTCTATGTGGATCGCACAAAATAATTTTAGCGCCCATATCAATGAGTTTATCAACAAAAAACAATCTGCTTTCAAACATTTTTTGGTGTATGAGTACACTGCCTCTCGCTTGTGTTGCCACAGTAAGGATAATGCTTAACAAATCTGGTGTAAAACCAGGCCAAGGCGCATCCGATACCGTTAGTATTGAGCCATCAATATAATTTTGTATTTCATAACCATTGTTGTGTGCAGGTATGTAAATGTCATCTCCTTTCTTCTCAACGGTAATTCCCAGTTTTCTAAATACATTCGGAATTTGACCTAAATCATTCCAGCTTACATTTTTAATAGTCAATTCACTTTTGGTCATAGCGGCCAAACCGATCCAACTACCAATCTCAATCATATCAGGCAACATGGTATGTTCTGTGCCAATCAATGCCTCTACACCTTCAATTATCAACATATTCGAACCGACACCACTTATTTTGGCGCCCATTCTATTCAACATATTACACAATTGCTGTAAATAAGGTTCACAGGCTGCATTGTAAATGGTGGTCGTTCCTTCAGCCAATACGGCAGCCATCACAATGTTGGCGGTTCCGGTAACCGACGCTTCGTCAAGAAGCATATAAGCTCCTTTGAGTCGTTTTGCCTCTACGCCATAAAAATAATCTTCACGATTATATCTGAATTTCGCACCTAGATTGATAAATCCTTCAAAATGGGTATCCAATCTGCGACGACCAATCTTATCACCACCTGGTTTTGGAATGTATCCCTTACCAAAACGGCCTAACAATGGCCCTACGATCATGATGGATCCACGAAGGCCTTTACCATCTTCCTTAAATTCAGAAGATTCCAAATACCCCATGTTTACGTCGTCAGCCTGAAAGGTATAAGAACCGTGAGACAGTTTATGTATCTTAACGCCAAGCTTTCCCAGTAGCTCAATCAGTTTATTCACATCTATAATGTCAGGAATATTGTGAATGGTAACGACTTCTGGGGTCAGTAATACAGCGCAGAGAATTTGTAGTGCTTCATTTTTTGCACCTTGAGGTTGAATGCTTCCTTTTAATTTTTGTCCTCCTTCAATTATAAATGTTGCCATGTAGGTTAGTAACGTTTGCGTGTTCGGTTAGAGTTGTTATTTTTTTTGTGATGTCCTTTTTTGGTGCTTTGGCTGTTTGAAGAATATTTCTTTTTAGTGCGCATCAGACTTGTTGCATCTGATAAATCTTCATCGGCTTCCTTCAAATTGATTTTTCCGCCTGACAATTCACTCAAATGTTTGAATATAACATCATCCTCTACCGTATCCTTATTCCAATTTAGAAAGCATTTTTTCATGTGATTGGCAATGGTGTAGATCAATGCCTCTTTTAAATCACCTTCTTCCCAAGTGTTGGCAACATCAATCATTGTTTTGATATTGTTACCGTAAAATCGGTATTTAGGATGGTTTTGAGGGTATTTGAGCGACTCTGGTCGCGCATAGATTTCTTCTCTTGAAGGAATAGGATATGGTGAATCAACATCCAAATCAAAGTCAGCCATGATAAAAAACTGATCCCATAATTTATGCTGAAAGTCCGGAACGTCCCTTAAATGTGGTTGCATATTCCCCATGACTGATATGATGGACTTTGCTACCTTATTTCGTTCTTCCTTATTTGGTTGGTCTTTCGCAAATTGAATCATTTTTTGCATATGCCGACCATATTCAGGAATGATCAAATGTTCGCGCTCTGTGTTGTACTCTAAATCGTCTATTGTTGTCAAAATATTATGTGTAGTGTTACTTTATGGGTACATGCAGTATATATGTACGCTTGCAAAATACAAAAAAAATGATAGAGTTGCATTTTGGAAGGTAAAATTTAAGGTTCAGTTGTAAGCAGACCAATAATTTGAATCAAAATAAAGAGAGTTTAGATCTATCAATTAATGGGTTCAAGGCTAGTAAGCCTATATAATAAAGATTACAATTACTAGTAATTTCGGGAACTATTTTGGCAATCGCAATACTCACCTTTCACCGCTTACTCCACGATTATAAATTCTCTACAAGGAAATGACACCTTCAATTTTCTCGGCGACTACTTTATACTTCTCAATCACTTTTTCGGGGCTCTTCATCTGCACGTTTATCGAAACACTGGTGTAGGTGCCTTTTTTCGATTCTTTTGTTGTAATCACTGCTCCAAGATTATCAAACAGCGATTCTATGAGTTCGATCTTTTGTTTGTCTGAAGGAACGATAAATTTATAAAGATATTCAGATGGCCAGAGGGCCGTATCGTATAATTGAGATTTTAATTTCTTATAAAATTCTTCGGGGTTTTGTCCTGTACTCATGTTCTTAATTATGATATGCAAAGATACATTTTACTTTACATTTTTTAGTTCCTATTAAAATTACGATTTTTGTATTCAAAATAGTCCTGAATTGAACACAAAAAAAATTGTGATTACAGGTGGTCCCGGCACTGGAAAATCATCGATAATTGACGAGCTTAAAGCAAGAAATTTCATTTGTTTTGATGAAATATCAAGGCAAGTGACCTTGGAAGCCCGTGCAAAAGGCATTGAACAGTTGTTTTTGACAGAGCCATTACTCTTTAGCAAATTGCTATTAAAAGGGCGATTGAAACAATTTAACGACGCAGAGCGCTACCAACCAGCACCTGTTTTTTTGGACAGAGGCATACCGGATGTTGTCGCCTACATGGATTATTTTGATACCACCTACCCTATTGAATTCATCGAAACATGCCAAAAAAATCGCTACGACCATGTGTTTGTCTTGGCCCCTTGGAAAGAAATTTTCATAAGCGACAGTGAACGCTACGAGAGTTTTGATCAAGCCGAATTGATCCATAAACATTTATTGAATTCTTACAGGACATTTAAGTATCATTTAGTGGATGTTCCATTTAATACTGTTGAGAAACGTGCTGATTTTATATTGGATGCTTTAAATTTATAGCATGACGCAGCCACTTGATTATTTAGAGCGCTATTGGAAGCATCACGCGTTTCGACCTTTGCAGGAAGATATCATCAATGCTGTTTTACAAAATGAGGATACGTTCGCCTTGTTGCCAACCGGTGGTGGAAAATCAATTTGTTTTCAGCTTCCTGCCCTCATGAAAGAAGGGATTTGCATCGTCATCTCCCCGCTGATTGCCCTCATGAAGGATCAGGTAAATAATCTAAATGATAAAGGCATCAAGGCACTGGCCATTACGAGTGGCATTTCATTTTCTGATTTGGACACACTTTTGGATAATTGCATCTACGGTAATTATAAATTTTTATATCTCTCACCCGAACGACTGCAACAAGATTTGGTGAAGGATCGTATCCAACAGATGAATGTCAACTTAATCGCTGTGGACGAAGCCCATTGCATCAGTCAGTGGGGCAATGACTTTAGACCGGCCTACAAAAATATCCGAGTCTTGCGAGAATTGCACCCCACCGTCAATGTAATTGCACTTACGGCAACGGCAAAGCCAGAAGTGGTTGATGATATCATCTCTGAACTCGATTTTATAGCACCAAAATTATTCAAAGCCTCTTTTGTGCGTCCCAATATTGCCTACATGGTATTGGGAACGGAAGACAAACATTATAAAATTGAACAGATTTTAAGAAAATACCCAGGCTCTTCGATTATCTATGTCAGAACGAGACGCATGGCGCTAGAAATCCATGGGTATCTTAAGTCAAAAGGATTTTCAAGCCTCTATTATCACGGAGGCATCACTCCAAAAGAAAAACAGGACCATTTATATCAGTGGACACACAACCAAACAGACATCATGGTTGCCACGACCGCTTTTGGAATGGGAATCGATAAGGCTGATGTCAAAACCATCATTCACATCAATCTCCCCGAAAGTTTAGAAAGTTACTATCAAGAATCAGGTCGTGCTGGTAGAAATGGCGAAAAGGCCTATGCCGTAATCCTTCTAAATAAAACGGACGAAGAAACACTTAAAAATCAATTCCTAAATGTGCTGCCGTCCATTGATTTTTTGAAACAGGTCTATCGAAAACTTTGCACCTATTTTCAAATTCCTTATGGAGAAGGCGAAGGTACTGTGCACCAGTACAATTTCAATGAGTTCTGTAAAGCGTACGATTTTAATGCCGCGATGACTTTCAATGCATTACAAATTTTGGACAGGCATAGTATTATTTCGCTTTCACATCAATTCAATTATCAGGCAAAACTTCAGTTTTTGATTCCTAATCAGGTCTTGTTTCGATATCTGGAAACGCATCAAATGATCGATACGCTCGTGAAATCGATCTTGAGAACCTATGGTGGAATTTTTGAAAATTTGCTAAAAATCGATTTGAAACTCATTTCAGAGAAGACTTCCACGCCAGAAGATCAGGTCATCAAGCAGTTACGCCAATTAGCCAAAGATGAGGTTGTAGAATTTCAATATTCCAACACCGATTCCGAATTGATATTTCTGATTCCACGTGAAGATGACAAAACCGTCAACCGTATATCCAAACATGTGGAACAGAATTTTAATTTAAAGGAACGTCAAATCAATGCTGTCATCAACTATATTAGAAATACCGATACGTGCAAAAACAGACAGTTAATCAAATATTTTGGAGAAACCATTGATACGGACTGTGGCATGTGCTCTGTTTGTCTTACTAAAAAGAAAAGCACATCGAATTCTGATATAAAATCGATCACGTATAGCATTGTCGGGTTATTGGAACACAAACCACTGACATCACGAATGATAATTGAAACATTGGACTATGACGACAGTACAATTTTAAAAGTTCTGCAATTATTGATTGAAAATAATATATTGGAACTAACCGCCACCAATACTTATAAAATTAAACATACATGAAGAGAGATTTGAAAATCATATTTATGGGGACGCCGGAATTTGCAGTGGAAACCTTAAAACTTTTGGTAGAACAAAAGTACAATGTGGTGGGCGTGATAACGGCAGCAGATAAACCAGCTGGTCGAGGTCAAAAAATCCACGAATCCGACGTTAAGAAGTATGCCATTTCCCAAAACTTAACCGTTTTACAACCCACCAATTTAAAGGATGATAGGTTCTTACAAGAGTTAAAACGTTTAGAAGCGAACCTTCAAATTGTAGTGGCCTTTCGAATGCTACCCGAAGCTGTTTGGAACATGCCAGCTTATGGCACCTTCAACTTACATGCCTCCCTTTTACCTGATTACAGAGGTGCAGCACCAATTCATTGGGCCATTATCAATGGTGAACACACCACA
>JBBSOJ010000004.1:0-32413 GCA_038259855.1 Flavobacteriales bacterium | reverse complement strand
TGTATTACTTTGAGTTTTTAGTGGTTGATTACTAATTGTACGTTGTTAATTGTTAGAAAAGCCCTGTCTTGAACCAGGGCTTTTTTTTATGAGGTCTTGTTATAAAAATTTAGATTTTAATTCAGGTGTTGGAATCATGCATGCCTCTTTTTTTCCATACCACTGATACCGGTTTTTTGCAACATAATCATACACCCAATTCCTGATAAAAGCTGGAATGATGTAAAACACGATCAGTAAGTTTCTTGGAAACCCGAGTTGAGATGCTATTTTGAGGGCTGCGGTCGACTTATAATCTATACCACCGTTTTCGGAATATAATAATATCGAATCTAATTTTGAAGTGTCGATGTTGAATCTCTTAATAATGTCTTGGCCAACCTCATTCTGTAAAGGTGCGTAGCGAAAAACATCATTACTATCGTGCTTTATGATGAATTGCACAGAAGCATCACAAAGATTGCATACGCCATCAAACAAAATTAATTTTTTCCCTTTTGGTAAATCGATGTTCATAACAAATAGTTTTTAATGATAAAAGCAATTGGTGTTGAAATCAAAACTTTCAAGACACGATGATTGCTATTTTTTAACAGCTTCTACCAATTCTAACTGCTCTACACTGACCGTAGTCGTGAACATGCCATAATTGATCACCGCTTTGTTTTTTTCAAATCTATCGATGCTGCCTACCGCTTTTCCATCCTGCAGCCTTACCCGATCACCGATTTTATAATTAGGTCGTGGTTTTGGTGTGTCTTCTATTTTTATTTTTGCTGCTTTTTTCTTCTGTCGAATCACTTCAACCGTCTTTTCGGCCTCTTCGCTGACTCGTTTTTCTTTCGCCTTCTGAATATTTCTTTGCTTTACAGATGTTTTCTGGCGCTTGGAGTTTTCTATCTGAACCAACTTGAATAATTCAGCCATCAAATCACGTTTCTTTTTGTTCTCAAAGAATTTCTCTGAAATATCATTTACTTTTTGTCCTAAATAGATCAAACGCTGATTGCTATCGTACAATTCCTGAAAGCTCTCTAGTTTCTTTTGTACTTTGGTATTGATTTCTTCAAGTTTATCGGCTTCTGATTGCTTTTTCTTCTCATTTTCCTTTAATGAACGCTCGGTTTTTTCCAATTTACTGCGCTCTTTCTGAAGTTTGGCGATGGTAGCATCAAAACGAATTTTTCCACGCTCGATTTTCTTCTTTGCCCTATTGATCAAACTAAAAGGAATGCCATTTTTCTGCGCCACTTCAAATGTGAAGGAACTTCCTGCTTGACCCAAGGCTAATTTATACATTGGCTCTAGATTCTTCTCATCAAATAACATATTCGCGTTTTGCATAAATGGCAATTCATTCGCTAAAATCTTAAGGTTGGAGTAGTGGGTTGTAATAATTCCGTAAGCTTCACGATGGTAGAATTCCTCCAAAAAGGTTTCAGCCAGAGCACCTCCAAGTTCAGGATCACTTCCGGTACCGAATTCATCTATTAAAAACAAGGTATTCTTATTACATTTTTTTAGGAAATAATTCATCTGTTTTAACCGGTAACTATAGGTGCTCAAATGATTTTCAATAGATTGATTATCTCCAATATCACTTAAAATACGGTCGAACATACAAATGGAACTACGCTCATGCACCGGGATTAAAAATCCACTTTGAATCATTGCCTGTAACAATCCCACTGTTTTTAATGTGATGCTTTTTCCGCCCGCATTTGGCCCGGAGATCACAATAATTCTATTGTCTGGTTTCAATTCCACCGACTGAGGAAATGTTTTAATTTTCTTTTTCTGATTGGAAACCAACAACAGGGGGTGATAGGCATCTTTCAGATAGAAACGTTTTTCGGAATTGATTTCTGGCAAAATACCTTTGATGTCATTGGCATATTTAGCCTTTGCAGAAATGACATCTATTTCGGTTAAAAAAGATTGATAGGCCGTCAACATAGGGGTATATGGCCTAACGAATTCAGTCAATTGCTTTAAAATCCGCTTGACTTCCTCATCTTCTTCGAACTCAAGATTATTTAATTCTCTTGTATATCTGAAGGTTGTATCAGGCTCAATATACACAATGCTTCCTGTTTTACTTCCACCTAAAATTGCGCCTTGCACCTTCTTTCTATACATAGCTTTCACAGCCAATACACGCTTGTTATCCATAACGGATTCTCTAATGTCATCGAGATAATCCAATGCATTGTATGTGTTTAGCGCAGAAATAAAACTTTGATTGATCTTACCCTTAATCGCGTTGATGTCTTGGCGTAGTTTAAAGAGCACATCTGAAGCCGTATCCTTAACGTCTCCGAACCGATCAATGTTCATATCTATTCTCTCAACAATTTCTTTTGAAGGTTCAATTCTCAAAGAGAACTGATGTAACTGTCTGTAATATTCCTTGAATTTAGTCAGAAAAAAAAGAATGTCATTACAGGTCAAGGTCATTGCTGCAATCTTCTTAAAACTTGATGTCTCAAGCACAGAATTTTCAATATTCAAATACTGAAGCTCTCTGCTGATAGGTTCAAAACCGTGATTCGGAATCCTATTATCATTATCAAAAGAGGCTAAATATTCGCTTGTATGCCGTAAAGCACTCAAAACCTGTTCTTCAGTCGGAAATGGCACAATGGTCAGCATGTGTTCCGAGCCTAATGCGGTAACGCAGTATTCAGATACTTGCTGTAAAACTTTATGAAATTCTATATCTTGTAATGTCTTCTCGTGAATGTGGATCATTCTATACCTTAACTAGCTAGTTTTCTTGCAAAGTTAGTTAATTTAAAGCAGTTCTAATATATTATAGATATACAGAAATCGTTAGCACTATCATGGCAAAAACCGCGAGAATGAGTACCAATGGAAAAACAAATTTCAACCATTTATTGAATCCTATTTTTACAATGGCAAGTGACGCCAAAATAAGTCCTGTCGGATTCACAAAATTGAATAGTCCGATGCCATACTGATAAGCACTGACAATAAGTTCTCTACCGATCCCGATCGTATCAGCCAAAGGAGACATAATGGGCATTGTCAAAACTGCCATTCCAGATGAAGAAGGAATAAAAAAGGAAAGACCCGAATAGATGTATAATAGCGAATTAATAAATACTCCTTTATTCATGCCATCCGTAGCGTTACTCGCGTAGTACAAGATGGTATCACTGATCATACCATCATTCATAAGAATGGTAACGCCACGCGCAATACCAATTATAAACGCAACACCCAGCAAGTCGCCAGCACCTTTTACAAACGCTTCAACGAATTTGGTTTCGTTCATTCTCGCGATGAAACCGATGGCGATGGATCCAACAAGGAACACGGCTGTCATTTCGGTAAACCACCACGACAAACTTGACACCCCATAAATCATTATGGCAAATGATAATGTAAATACGAATAATATCAATCTAGAACGCCAGGTTAAATGGGCTGCTTGGTCGTTAGAGTTAGATTTAAATAATAGATCTATGGCGTCCTTTTGGTCAAAAACAACTGATTTTGAAGGATCTTTTTTTACCATTTTTGCATATCGAAGAATGTATAAAATACAGATAAAAAGTCCCAAGATCAAAAAGATAATACGCCCTGCAAAACCATCAGTCCAATTAATTCCCGCAGCATCTGATGCAATGATGGTTGCAAAAGGATTGGTTATGGAGGCCATAGTCCCTATGGCCGAACCTACAAATATACTTGCCAACCCCACAATAGCGTCATATTTTGCGGCTAAAAATACAGGGATAAGAATAGGGTAGAAGGCAATGGTTTCTTCGGCAAGACCAAATGTAGTTCCTCCAAGAGCAATAAGCGTGGTGACTAAAATGACTAATATGTATTCTCTCCCTTTCAATGCATCGGCGAGCCAAGCAATGCCAGCATCGAAGGCGCCTGTAAGATTCATGATCCCGATAAGACCTCCAATAATCAATACTAAAAAAATAATATCCGCAGCTTCTATAATCCCTTTAATGGGTGATTGAACAAATGCGGCGAATCCTTGTGGTTTCGCATCAACATTCCTGTAAGTTTCAGGTATTGCGATGGGTTTCCATATATCACCTGAAGTAAATTTCGCAATAGGAATTTTAATGGATAATTCATCTAACGATTCTTGAGTTGCAGGAATGATTTCAGTAGCCGTTACTCCTGTCATCACAAAATGATTTTCTGAAGTATTATACGTTAACGTATCATAAGTACCAGCAGGAATCAACCATGTAAGAATAGCTACAACGGCTGCAATCATTAAAAGTATCGATTGAGCCGATGGAAATTTGATTGTTTTCAATAGATTGATTTTTATTCCAATAAAGATAGTACTAATTTTATACGCACTTAAAATTATGCTAGAATGACTGTTGAAATTGATGCATCTTGGAAACCTTATTTACAAGAGGAATTTGATAAACCTTATTTTGAAACCTTGATCGAATTCGTAAAAACCGAATACCAATCCGGGACATGTTATCCTCCAGGTAAACAAATCTTTGCAGCTTTCGATTGGTGTCCTTTTGATACATTGAAAGTGGTCATAATTGGTCAAGATCCGTATCATGGCTCTGGTCAGGCCAATGGACTTTGTTTTTCAGTAAAAGATGGTATGCCACATCCACCATCATTAATAAATATATTTAAGGAGATTGAAACTGATTTAGGAAAAAAATATCCAACTTCAGGTAATCTAGAATCTTGGGCAGGTCAAGGTGTTCTGCTCTTAAATGCGACATTAACGGTACGGGCACACCAAGCTGGAAGTCATCAAAACAAAGGATGGGAGCAATTTACAGATGCGGTCATTAAAACAATCAGTGATCACAAAAATGAAGTCGTCTTTCTATTATGGGGTGGGTATGCAAAGAAAAAAATGACACTGATTGATGCTTCAAAACACACAGTTTTGACAAGTGGCCATCCATCACCATTGAGTGCTAATAGGGGTTATTGGTTTGGTAATAAGAATTTTAGTAAAACTAACTCCCAGTTGGAGCAAGTTGGTTTGAAGGCAATTGACTGGTAGAAACGGATCGGGTTACAACACTTTTGGGCATGGATTTATTAGATATGATACTTTCTATAAACTGATTGTCGATACTTTCCTTTTTCGATATTTTGTTACAACTAAAAATTAGTAATAAGAAGTTGAGCGCAACTAAAGAGGCAAGGGTCAGTACAATAATCATTATCATATTAGAAAAGTTAGCGTCCGGTTAGAATTAGACTATGATCTTAACAAATGTAATTATTTTTTTCTAATTATACTCGAGAAGGGTCAGAAACTTAAAGGAATGTTAATATTACCTATCTTAAATCTATAATTTCATAACAATGTTTTCGTAAGGTTTTATTTCCTTCAAGATGTTAACTTCCAATAATTCCTTTTGAACTTTATTAATGGTCGCTTTATCCATCACCTTTTGTGACCATTCTGTCAATGATAACCAATCTTGAACATCTTCCAGTTTTTGTCCATAGCGGTTGGCAATGGTTTTATCGATGGAAGGAATGTCCTTAAATTCGGAGGTTGTGTTATTAATAATGTTTAAAATGGTTTTGACATCTTCCTTGTTGGTTTCAAGAAATGAATTTCTCACTGCTATAACAAAACAGGGCCAAGGTGTTGGTAAAGTATCAACGATTCGGAATATCTTGTCGTCTACCAATGGTTTGGTCATAAAACGCTCCCACATAAAATAATCAGCATCACCATTAGTCAATGCTTTCACAGCACCGTTCAAATCCTGTATGACTTCAAATTTAAGATCTTCTTTTAAGTCCCATTCTCTAGTCTGTGCATTAATGTACGCCATTAAGTGCGAACCAGAGCCATAGCGGCTAATCGCTGCACGTGTACCCTTAAGATCCGCAATAGTCCTAAAATTTGAACCATGCGCAACATGAATTCCCCAAAGTAGCGGCGATTGAACGTATGTTTGCACTATTTTGCTCGGATTGCCCTCGACAATGTCTTTAATGATTCCTTCGGTAAGGATGACCGCCATATCGATGTCACCATCTCTCAACGCTTTTGTCATTTGGCCAGTTCCGCCGTGGTAATCTTCCCATCGCAGGTTGATTCCTTCGTCCTTAAATTCACCGTTTTTAAGTGCTAAATACCAAGCGAGATTGAAGTGTTCTGGGACGCCTCCTATTTTTACTGTTTTCAAACTGTACTAAATTTTATCTAAATGCCGCAAATTTACGACTTCATAAATTAATATGCCTTGTTAAATGTCATGCGGTTATGATGTTCAAACAATATTGAATTAAGTCATCAACGACTTCTTTAGGTCTTTTTGTGAATTCGCCAGTGGCTCTATTCGCAATTATTGCATTCATGGACAATGCCTTATGACCTAAAAGTTTTGAAAGACCATAAATTCCGGCAGTTTCCATCTCCAGATTTGTAATGGCCATGCCTTCAAAATTGAATGTCGCCAACCGATCATTGAGATTGGGATCTTCTATCGGTAATCGCATTACACGTCCCTGTGGTCCATAGAAACCAACGTTCGTTGCTGTAAAACCTTGATATGTTTTATGGGATTTAAATTGTTCGATCAAAGCACGATCACCTCGAACAACATAGGGTTTAGACTTTAAAACAGACCATTTTGTATGAGCAACCAACGCTTCAGAAATAGTTTTATATTGAATATCTTCACTCTGATAGAAATGTAATAAACTATCAAAGCCCACGGCATAATCGCTTATTAAAAACGAATCAATTGGAATGTCTTTCTGAATGGATCCAGAGGTTCCAATTCTTATGATCTCTAAAGATGTCAGGTTTTCTTTGATTTCACGCGATTTCAAATCAATATTGACCAGCGCATCCAATTCATTGAGGACTATATCAATATTGTCGGTACCAATTCCCGTAGAAATAACTGTGATCCGTTTACCATTTAAAGTGCCTGTTTGAGTATGGAATTCGCGTTTTCTCGTTTGGAATTCGATAGTATCGAAATGTTGAGTAACACTGTCCACCCTGTCAGGATCTCCAACGGTGACGATCGTATTGGCAATGTGTTCCGGACGAAGATTGAGATGGTAAACGCTGCCGTCAGGATTCAATATAAGTTCGGATGATTTTATGGGCATTATGTTATTTTTATAAGTTTGTTTTGTTCTTTACTGAATTGAAATTCGGATCTATTGACTCCTCCCAATGGCATATCATTATTGAGAAGTGACGATACATTTTGCAATCCATTCAACGCTTTCCGGCCTATCTCATTTAGTTGAATGCCATCGGAGGATTCATCATAAAAAATGGATAATCTGTCAATTTTTCTACGTAGTTGCATGTCGCTAAAACCAAAATAGCCCTGATAGTTTAGGGCATAACCCAATAAATGCTGCCTTGTATTCACGGAATATTTATCGAGAATTACCAAGATATTATGTTCTAAAATGGAGAGACCTGAAATTGTATCAGGAAATCGCTCGAGATGCGCCTTCAAACAATTGCTTACATATTTAAACGCAGATTGTTGAACAATGTTAGATTTAAACAAATTGTGATCGCTGCCACAATACGTTTTCCATAATGATTTCATTAAGTCGATATCATTTTTAGTCAATCGGATTTTGGAGGCATAATGCGATTTAAGTTGGGCGGGAGTAAGATCTGAAAGCGACTTCAAATCTCTTTCACCTTCAACCCGGCCGCTACAAACTAAAAAAATTGGGAGCTGAACTTGCTTTTGAGCGAGCAAACTAATGACAGCCATAAGATTAATATGGCAGAAGAGATCATATTCAAACCATAAAATAATTTCTGTAAAAGGTTCTAAATGATTCAAAATATCAATTTCGCTTCTCAATTCTTCCTCATTGACTTCGATGTCATAAAAATCGAGTAGAAATTGCTTTCTTACTTCAAAAAACTCATCAGAATCGACCAGTTCACGCGTTGGACCTTCACAAAGCATTTCTTGCCAAGTCAGAAAATCACCATCGTAATTTAATTCTTGTAAATAGTGAGTAAGCGCGTTTCCGTTGGTAATGTGAAGCGTTCTCATAGACAATTATCCTCCAACACGTTTAACATTAAAGCCTTTGGTTTTTAGAATTTGCATTATTTTATCACGATAATCACCTTGTATAATAATCTTATCATCCTTAAAACTGCCACCAACACTTAAGGCTGTTTTGAGTTCTTTCGCCAATAGTTTAAAATCATCTGATGCACCCGTATAACCCTCCAAAATTGTAATTGGTTTTCCTTTTCGCTTTTCGTACTTGCAAAGAATAGGAGCGTCCTGCAGCCAAAGTTCGGACGTATTGTCGGTTTCCTCTTCGGGTTCAGGTGTATGTTCTGGGAATAAATTTTTTAATTGATCTTTTAAATCCATTTATTAAATCTTCGATAACATATGTTAGTAGTTCAATCTGAAATTAGATGTAACTACTATTTTTTCTCTATTTTTTTATAAGGCCCAACTCGACCAACCGCTCATGCAAAAATTCGCCCGCCGTAATATCTTCGTATAGCTTTGGAGAATCTGCATCAATACAACTTTCCAAAACATCTAATTTCATTTCGCTTACGGGATGCATAAAAAATGGAATGGAATATCTCGATGTCCCCCATAATTCTCTTGGCGGATTAATCACTCTATGGATGGTTGACTTCAGTTTGTTGTTTGTGTGTCTCGATAGCATATCGCCAACATTGATCATCAATTCGTCAGGCTCGGCGATAGCATCAACCCATTCGCCAGCATTGTTTTTAACTTGAAGTCCACGACCTTGTGCACCCATTAGAAGTGTAATTAGGTTAATGTCACCATGTGCAGCTGCACGAACCGCATCTTTGGGCTCCTCTTTGATAGGCGGATAATGAATTGGCCTTAAAATAGAATTACCATTATGAATGTACTTGTCAAAATAGGTTTCCTCTAAATTTAAATACAAGGCTAAAGCTCTCAAAACGTAGGTAGCTGTTTTTTCGAGCATGCGGTATGCCTCCTTTCCAGCGTCGTTGAATCCGGGTAATTCATCGACCTGAACGTTGAGAGGATATTCTTTTGCGCGTTCTGCATCATCCTCAACATATTGTCCGAAATGCCAAAACTCCTTCAAATCACCTTCTTTTTTTCCTTTGGCGCTTTCTTTGCCAAACGAAATATAACCACGTTGTCCGCCAATTCCGGGTATTTCGTATCGTTCCTTTACGTCTAGAGGCAAACTAAAGAAATTTTTGACCTCGCTATATAATGAGTTGACTAACGAGTCATTTAAAAAATGACCTTTAAGAGCCACAAAGCCAATCTCTTCGTAAGCCTTTCCAATCGCCCCTATAAACTGTTGTTTTCTTTTAGGGTCTTCCGACAAAAAATCGGCCAAATTTACGCTAGGTATCACACTCATAACATCTGAATTTATATTTAATACTTATAACAAAAATACGGAAAATACTCATTAAACTAGCATCACTTCACGGCTTAAAAAAAAGAGCAAGAACCGATAATACATCCATTTTTTGGTTACTTTTGAGCTATAAATCCAATTCCATACCCATGTTGACATCTGTTAAAAACCATATTACCTATGACAAAAGAAATCTTGATGATCGCATTCTTTTGCAACTCTATAAAAACATGCTCAAACCTAGGCTGATAGAGGAGAAGATGTTGATCTTATTGAGACAGGGTAAAATTTCCAAATGGTTTTCGGGTATTGGGCAGGAAGCGATTTCGGTGGGGGTTACCATGGCTTTACAAAATGATGAATATATCCTTCCAATGCATCGGAATTTAGGCGTATTTACAACGAGAAACATTCCGCTACACCGTCTCTTCAGTCAATGGCAAGGAAAATCCAACGGATTTACAAAAGGTCGGGATCGATCATTTCATTTTGGCACTCAAGAGTTCCATATTGTTGGAATGATTTCACATTTGGGCCCGCAGTTGGGTGTCGCAGATGGCATTGCTTTAGCCAGTAATTTAAAAGGTAAAAACCAAGTAACTGCAGTATTCACAGGTGAAGGCGGTACGAGTGAAGGCGATTTCCATGAAGCCTTGAATGTGGCTTCGGTATGGCAATTGCCTGTCATGTTCTGCATTGAAAATAACGGCTACGGACTATCAACACCCACAAGTGAACAGTATAATTGCAAGGATTTGGCAGACCGTGGCAAAGGTTATGGTATGGATTCCTTTATAATTGATGGCAATAATATCATTGAAGTCTATACGAAGATGCTAAAGCTTGCTGAAAGTCTTCGTAAGCGTCCGAGACCTATCTTAGTAGAATTTAAAACCTTTAGAATGCGGGGCCATGAAGAGGCGAGCGGTACTAAATATGTTCCAGAGGCGTTAATGACCACTTGGGAAGCGAAAGATCCTATTGCTAACTTTAGAAATTTTTTACTGAATCAAAAAGTACTAACACCCGAAAAAGACGCCGCTTATCATACCGAAATAAAAGCCGAAATTGAAGAAGGCTTGAAGCTAGCATTCGAGGAACCCACCATAGTTGCTGATGAAACTGTTGAGTTAAATGATGTGTATAAAACATTTCATTATCAACATATTGAAGCTTCATCTACTAAAGAAGAAATCAGATATATTGATGCAGTTTCACAAGGCCTGAAACAGTCCATGCGACGTCATAATGACTTGGTAATTATGGGTCAGGACATTGCAGAATATGGAGGCGTTTTTAAAATAACAGAAGGTTTTGTAGAAGAATTTGGAAACGATCGTGTGAGAAATACACCAATCTGCGAATCCGCCATAATTGAAACTGCCATGGGATTGTCCATCGCAGGCATGAAAGCGGTGGTAGA
Source organism: Flavobacteriales bacterium (assembly GCA_038259855.1). Taxonomy (GTDB): domain Bacteria; phylum Bacteroidota; class Bacteroidia; order Flavobacteriales; family Flavobacteriaceae; genus JBPOFM01. The sequence goes on along the minus strand of JBBSOJ010000004.1, from coordinate 21,594 downwards.
GATGCAATTTGCAGATTTTGCCAGTTCCGGATTTAATCCGATCGTAAATTATTTAGCAAAATCGCACTATCGCTGGAATGAAAAGGCCGATGTGGTGGTCAGAATGCCTTGTGGTGGGGGCGTGGCTGCTGGACCATTCCACTCGCAAACCAACGAAGCTTGGTTTACTAAAACCCCTGGGCTGAAAGTAGTTTATCCTGCGTTCCCGTATGACGCAAAAGGCTTATTGGCAACAGCCATCAATGATCCCAATCCCGTCATTTATTTTGAACATAAAGCGCTTTACAGAACCATTCGCCAAGAGGTACCGATAGATTATTACACCATTCCATTTGGGAAAGCATCCTTGCTAAAAGAAGGAACGGATCTTACCGTTATAACATATGGAGCAGGCGTTCATTGGGCTTTGGATATCTTGAATAAAAACGAGGATGTTAAGGCAGATGTCATTGATTTAAGGAGCTTACAGCCTTTGGACACCGAGGCTATTTACAATTCGGTAAGAAAAACAGGCCGCGCTATTATATTACAGGAAGATTCGATGTTTGGTGGTATCGCCAGTGATATTTCAGCGTTGATTATGGAACATTGCTTTGAGTATCTAGATGCACCAGTGAAGCGTGTAGCGAGTATGGAGACACCCATTCCGTTTATCAATCAATTGGAAGATCAATATATGGCAAAAGGAAAGTTCGAAAGAGGAATGAGAGAAGTGTTAGACTATTAAACTTAGTGTCATGATTTGATTTACCGAGCAGAAATTCACTTATAACTGACAAATATCACATGAAATTCATTTTTTATTACAAACTCTCGGGCTTTTAAAATAAATTTATCTAGTAAAATTTGCAAATCTTATGACTATTCAAAACCATAATTTAGGGCGACAGCCCTGAATTTCGAGAGATAAATTTTGAAAGCAAATTCAAACTAAATGAGCTCAAACCAATAATTATTTGGTAATTGTCACTAATTTATAGAATCAGCACCAACAGTAAGATCTAGAAAGTATTTCTATTACTCTAAACCCCAAAGAAGTTCGAATCTATTTATTTCGTCATACTATCCGCAACAGCCTGAACTTCATCTAATACCCTTAACAAATTTCCTGACCAAAGCATGGCAATTTGTTCTTCGGTATACGCTCTCTTGACGAGCTCTAACGTTACGTTGAATGTTTCAGACGCATCTTTCCACCCTTCGATGCCACCGCCACCATCAAAATCACTGCTAATACCAACATGTTTGATGCCGATCTTTTGAACAAGATAATCAATATGATCTACAAAATCCTGAACATTTACAGCAGGAGGCAGGTTTTTCATTTCAGCCAATCGCTGGTCTACAGCAGGCTGTATGTTATCCAAAACATCGTAATAGGCGCCACGAGCTTCAGGCGTCATTTCTTTTAAATCTGAACGCTCCAAGTAGGCCACGTTTTTTGTTTCCAATATTTCTTTTTTGATGTTGACCTCAACGGCCTCGCGCTTATCGTGCTTATCAGTGTTTAAATACGATGAAAACGCTACAGTTTGAATGACCCCTCCATTTTCTTTTAGCCAGCCCAATTGTTCATCATCCAAATTTCGACTATGGTCGCATAAGGCACGAGCGGAGGAGTGTGACGCTATTATGGGCGCTTTTGTCAATTCGATCATTTGTTTCATAGCTTCCTTTGAAGGGTGCGAAACATCGATCATCATCCCAACACGATTCATTTCTTTAACAACGTCCTTGCCCAAATCACTCAAGCCATTATGAAGCCAAACATCATTTTCTTCACCTGTATTACTGTCACTCAATTGGCTATGACCGTTATGGGATAGAGACATGTATCGCCCTCCCAAATCATAGAATTTCTGAACATTTTTAACGTCTGATCCAACGGGATAGCCATTTTCAATACCGATCATGGCCACTTTTTTTCCGGAGTCAACGATTCGTCTAACATCCTCTGAAGTCGTAGCCAGTTCAATCTCATTGGGAGCAAGTTCTTCGCATAATTTACGTATGGCATCAAATTTAGAAATAGCATTTTCGTAGGCGTTCTTAAAACCTTCATCAGTTAAAGTGTCTTGCCCTGTATACACAATAAACCAAGCTACATCAAGACCGCCTTCTTTCATTTTTGGAAGATTGACCTGTGAACTTAAATTTTGGGTGTAATTGATGGTGTCTGTAAAATTTTTGACATTAATATCGCAATGGGTATCTAACGTGATTACACGTTTGTGGATTTCTTTAGCGCGCTCTATAAGAGCAATGGAATCATTCATAGTTGTAAAAGTATCTTGAGTTTTAGTGTCATTTTTGCAAGAAAGTATCGTGATTAAAATACTTAAACTGATTAAAAGTTGTTTTGACATATCATCATTGATTTGGCGTGAAGTTACAAAAATGAGCTTCAAATTGAATTAAATTGTATATTTAAAATTAAACAGGTAGATATGAAATTGAAAATCTTCTATATGTGCATTATACTTCTTTTTATCTCATGTAAAACGGACGAGAACCTTCCGGAAGATGAGTATTATTGGAATTCCATAATAGTTACGGCAAGTGCTTATAATTCTACCAAAGCACAAACGCACGGTAACCCAAATCTCACGGCGTTTGGGGACACGCTTCAACCTGGCATGAAATATATTGCCGTTTCCCGTGATCTTTTAAAAAAAGGTCTAAAACATAATACGCCAGTTGTTATTGAAGGCTTTGATGGATTCTATCTCGTAAAAGATAAGATGCATAAAAAATGGCGCAACAAAATCGATATTTATATGGGAAATGATATCGAAGCAGCCAGAAAGTGGGGTCGTAAAAAAGTGTGTATCGATTATCGATTACCTATTAAAAAAGTAGAGTAAGACATTAGCAACCAATATCATTCTCCTTAAAACTAAAAAACATCTAATTTCTTTCAGCTTCCGATAAGATAAAAGGATATGCTTTTTTCAATACTTGCATGTCAGAATCGTTTAGACGTTTATTGGATTTCCCTAAAATATCGGATGCGTAAACCTCTCGCAGTTCATAGTAAGATTTAGTTAGTATATCTTGCACACCAATATACATTTCATAACTGGTATTCTGATCATGCGACAGTGAGATGATTGCATCGGATGGGTTATCCGACAAAGTCTTATTCTGAATACCATTACAATAATCGCAGCTGCTATCTCCGTTATTGTCAAGAAATGCCTTGGCTCTATTTTTCAGTTCGTAAATCGAAATTTTTTCTTGCTCAACAAAAAGTTCATCATTTCCATTAATAGAGACTCTCAAAATATTTCTCTCATTCACTTCCAAATTGCAATCAATTCCTAAAGGACAATTTTCGGGAAGCTTCCTGTTTATACCTTTATCAGCGGATATGGTTGTCGTTACTAAAAAGAAAATTAATAATAAAAATGCAATGTCAGCCATAGAGCCAGCATTTACTTCAGGTACAGAATGTCTTGAGTTTTTCATAATTTGTAGCGTTTTGAATATGTTAAAAAATTACAAATACAATGCCAAGAAATGTTAATTAAACATTTGAAAGTTCTTCATTTGTTAACTTGAATATGAACTATTTAATGTGTCTAAATAAAAAAATCGGCAAGTTTTAAACTTACCGAAGGTGATTTAATGATTGATGATGTGCTTATTAATTACGTTTTGAAGTTTCCAAATCGTCATAAAGACCGTTGGAATCGTCAATAATTTTGGCTAAAGCTTTCATGGTGTTGATTAAATTAAATTTGATTGGTGATTCGTTCAATTAGTTCGTGTAACGTCTCAAGCTGTTCCAAGTGACTCTAGTGCTATTTTGAAATTTTCTAGTAAGGTTGTTTTTTAAAGTTCTCATGATTTCTAATTTTTGACTTTTGATTGATGATGATTTGGTTATTGGATATAACGTCTTTTGGTATTCCAAGTTTGACTTTTTGTGCTTTTAAAAGTTCCTGTGATTTTGTTGCTGTCTAAAGTTCTCATTTTATAATATTTAATTGGTTATTAGTACGGTTATATAAGATAGACGAAGGAAAAAAGATATTGTTACAGTACCTTGTATAACAAAGTCGATTTTATTCAAAATTTAACATTTGCAGTTTAGCTATGGATCTGTAATAATAGGGGATAGAGTACTGGTTGTTGACGTTTCCGTATTTCAATTCTAATTGACATTATCAGAATGCAACTGAACAGTTTATTCAAGGCTAATGCAATTAATTTCAAATTCTTTCCAATAAAGACCTTTATAACATGAATAAAGCCTTAATTTTGCGTGAATTTTTTTGAATAACCAGTAGCATGTCAGACATTATAGAAGAAGTAAAACAAGAACACTCCAAAAAGAATCTTTATGATTATCAGCTCGCCGATCTCAATCGTATTTTTGAGGTCTTTGATACTTCAGCTGATAATTATAATTTGCTCTACCAACTACCGACAGGTGGAGGTAAGACTGTTATTTTTTCTGAAATAGTGCGTCGCTACATTCAAACCCATAAAAAAAAGGTTGTCATCTTAACGCACCGGATTGAGCTATGTAAGCAAACTTCAAAAATGCTCAACAGTTTTGATGTCAAAAACAAAATTATAAACAGTAAAGTAAAAGAACTTCCAGACCAAGACCAATATCAATGTTTTGTTGCGATGGTCGAAACTCTGAATAACCGACTCAACGATAAGAAATTAAATCTCGAAGATATCGGATTGGTCATTATTGATGAAGCACACTACAATTCATTCCGAAAATTATTTAAGTTTTTCGAAAAATGCTTGATTCTTGGTGTGACTGCGACACCATTGAGTTCGAACATTAAGTTGCCGATGAATGACAATTATAACAAACTGATTGTTGGTGACGATATTTCAACCTTAATTAAAAATGGGTTTTTAGCACAGGCCGAAATGTTCAATTTTGATGTGGAGTTAAACACATTAAAAATCGGTATCAATGGCGATTATACTGTAAAATCATCTGAAGCCCTTTATTCCAATTCCCATATGTTGAGCAAACTGATGTTCGCTTATGAGGAAATGTCCAAGGGTAAAAAAACGCTGATCTTCAATAATGGTATCAATACTTCCAAAGAGGTGTATTACACATTTAAAAGAGCAGGATACAACGTAAGACATTTAGACAACACTTGTAATAAACAAGAGCGTAAGGATATTCTCAAATGGTTTAAAAATACACCGGATGGAATTTTGACATCGGTAAGCATTTTAACAACTGGTTTTGATGAACCTACGGTGGAATCGGTTATTTTGAATCGTGCAACGCGCTCGTTGACGCTTTACTTTCAAATGATTGGTCGTGGATCACGGATTTTAAAGAACAAAAGTAAATTTACGGTACTCGATTTAGGAAATAATGTGGTTCGATTTGGTCTTTGGAACCAGCCAGTTGATTGGCACCATATCTTCAAATATCCTGATATGTACCTTGATAACTTACGTTTGGATGAGGATATCGAAAGGGATTTTGTATATGTAATGCCTGATTCCATACGAAGTAAATTTAAGAAGTCAAAGGATATTAAATTTGATATAAAGGAGGAATATGCAGATGCTTTAAACAAAGGTTTGAAGTCATTTACAGCAATTGAGCGCTCCATTGAGCAGCATTCAGAAATTTGTATTGCAAATAGTGAGACCATTCAAGAAGCACGTGCCATGACCAAATTACTTTATGACGATATTGGGTACCGCATAAAACAGTATTGTTACTGTATCATGAATAGCACAAATAATTATAAAGATTGGTTGTTGGAAGAGTATGTGAGGCGATTGAGGTTGAGCTTCAATGGGAAGTTTTAACATTTTGTTTGAAATGTCGGCACTATTTTTTCGTTAGTTTCGATATTAGGAATAGTTTTTGTAAAACTTTATAAAATTACTTAAGTCCACTTACGAACATGAAATTTTATATTTTATTAGGATTGTTTATATATTCAACATTCTCTGTGTTGGGTCAAGTGGATTCTTCAAACAAATCTATTGCCATTCCTGCAGTGGAATCTCCGGAAGAAAAAAAAGATTCTGTACAAGCGCCTATTTCAATTAAACCCATCGGCAATCCCAGTCTTTCCGCAACGAAAGATAATTTAAGTGGCATCCCCATAAAAAACAGGGTCACGATGAAACCATCAGAAAAAGAGTTTTCTATGATGGAAAAAAGCACTCTTTTAGATCCAGGAACTATTTATGAAGAAAAATGGGCGGAAGAAAAGCGGAAAAAGCAACTGGAAATGTACGATAACATTCCTCCCGAGTTATTGGGAGATCAATTTTTGGGAGATTTCAGAACTAAAAGTGGCTTTGCTAATGTCGTATGCAGGGATTTCGGTGAGCAGGATGGTGATTTCATACAAGTGTTGCTGAACGACAAAGTGGTCATTGAACGTTTGGTACTGACCAATGCCTATAAATCCTTCAAAATACAATTGGTAGATGGTATCAACAAAATCGATTTTTTAGCTTTAAATCAAGGTTCCTTGGGTTTCAACACGGCGGAATTTCAACTATATGATGATACTGAATCTGCCATTTCTAAAAATAACTGGTTTTTAGCAACTTCCAAAAAAGCGACACTGATTCTTGTGAAGGAGTAAGGTAATTAGGCTAACGGAAAGAATAATCCTGTTGGAACAGCATGCAAATCCAAAAGTTGCACTTTGTCTTGAATCGCATCAACTTCAACTACTTGAGTTGTATGAACAGCGAACACCACTGGAGTTTCCTTGCTTTCAAATACAACATCTTTTACACCTTCCAACTCTAAAATTGCTGCTTCAATTCGTTTAAAATCCTCTAAATCCTTGGCATCCGTCGTGAATTTTTTACCGTAATTCCCTGGAATAACATTATCTTCTAAATAGCTCATTTTCGTTTGCTTTATATTGGGGATAAAATTATCTAAAATATCTCAAAAGGCTAAACTATTTCGTAAATTTATAAACCATTCTTTTAGAAAAACTATCCATGAATCAAAACACAAAACCGAAGATTGTTATTATAGGTGCTGGCTTCGGAGGAATATCCATTGCTAAATCGCTCAAGAACAAACCTGTAGAGGTGTTATTGATTGATCAGCATAATTATCACAATTTCCAACCGTTGATGTATCAAATTGCTACCGGCGGTTTAGAACCCGATAGCATCGCATATCCTGTGCGTCGCATTTTTAGGGATCATAAAAATATCAGTTTTCGAATGGCTATGGTTCATAAATTAATAGTTGCATCCCAAACTTTGGAAACATCGATAGGAGATATTTCATACGACTATCTCGTCATCGCCACAGGGAGTACCACTAACTATTACAATTTTGAATCTGTAAAACACAAATTGCTAACGTTGAAGTCAGTGCCCGATGCCCTTAATATGCGAAGCTATATCTATCAAAACCTAGAAAAGGCCTTGGTGTATCAAGATAGCGACGAGTCTACAATATTGATGAATGTTGCTATTATTGGTGGCGGACCTTCCGGAATTGAACTTGCAGGTGCATTGTCAGAAATGAAACATTATGTACTTCCGAAAGATTTTCCTGGCCTCGATTTTAATAAGATGAATATTCACTTATACGAAATGGCACCTGAATTATTATCGAATATGTCTGACCAAGCCTCCAATAAAACGCTTGAATATCTCGAAAGACTTGGTGTAAAGGTGTTTCTAAATGCCAAGGTAGAACATTATGACGGTAAGACTCTAAATATTGCCGAGGGTGACGATTTTAAAACAGATACAGTGATTTGGACCGCAGGGGTAAAGGCAGCAGTCATTGAAGGTCTGCCGGATGAATCCATCATGAAAGGGGGACGGATTCTGGTAGACGAATTCAATGCTGTAAAATCTGTTCAGAACGTTTTTGCCATTGGGGATGTCGCCGCTTGTGTAACTGAAGAAAATCCGCAAGGCTTGCCCATGTTGGCTCCCGTGTCTCAACAGCAAGGTAAAACCTTATCAGCAAATTTGATGAATTTGGTCAATAACAAAAAAATGATCCCTTTTTCATACTTTAACAAAGGTGTTATGGCTACGATAGGAAGAAACAAGGCCGTTGTCGATTTACCGGTATGGAAATTTCAAGGCACATTTGCATGGTTAGTATGGATGTTCGTGCACATCATGTCGTTGGTCGGTTTCCGAAATAAGATAGGCGCCTTTTTTGATTGGATGGCCAATTATTTCACCTATGACAAACCATTGGGATTAATCATTAGACCCTATAAACGACAAGAATAATAAAAGTCGGATTCAATTTTTTTTCAAGTTCTGTATCATTTTGGTTAATAAATTTTGGAATTGTAGCAATAATTACTTTTTATTAATTTAAAAAATTAATCCATATCGCTTATCTTTGAAAATAATTGGGATTTTAACATAATTATTCCTATATTAATGAACGTAAATTTAGAACCAATATAAGTCGTCTAGATGTTATATTATTTTTGATTTACACCTAAAAACAAATACTTTAAATAAAGAATGGCAAAGTCGCAACAGACCTACAGTAAAATTGAAAAAGAAAAAGCTCGTGCTAAAAAGCGTGAGGAAAAACAAAAGAAAAAAGACGCCCGTAAAGCAGAAGGTAGTGGTGGGGGAATCCCAATGGCCTATGTAGATGCTTACGGCAACTTGCATGATTCACCTATCGATCCGGCAGACAAGAAAATCGCAGTGGAAGCTGAAGATATTGTTCTTGGCGTACCCAAAAAAGAGGAAGGCGAAGAAGAAGATCCGGTAAGAAAAGGAAAAGTATCATTTTATGATAGCTCCAAAGGTTTCGGGTTTATTATAGATGCCGAAAACAATGAAAAATATTTCTGTCACGTAAGCGGTTTATTGGACGATATCGTTGAAAACGATAAAGTGCAATATGAATTAGAACGTGGTATGAAAGGAATGAACGCGGTAAAAGTCAAGAAAATCTAGATTATATCAAATTCCATAAAAAAATGACCCTGATGTTTTTCAGAGGTCATTTTTTTATGGCATATCATCAGCAAAAGACGTTATTTCTAAAACGTCTGATGGCTGCATGCCATTGAGGTGAATGCTCCCTACGCGGACCCTTACTAATCGTAAAGTTGGAAAACCGGCAGCCGCTGTCATTTTACGTACCTGTCTAAATTTCCCTTCTGTGATGGTGATGGATAGCCAAGATGTTGCGCCATGCCGGCTGTCCCTTATGTGCTTTCCGCGATCTGGTAATTGAGGTGTCTCAATAACAATTGCTTTACAGGGACTCGTCGTATAAAGTGCTCCGTTAATACTTATAGTGATGCCCTTTGAAATGTTCTTCAAGGCATTTTCTGTAACAATACCATCTACTTGTGCATAATATTCTTTTTCAATAGCACTGCTATTCATCTCATTACTCCTTTGGCCATCGGTAGTTACCAACAAAAGACCTTCAGAATCTTGATCCAAACGGCCAATGGCCATCACACCAACTGGAAAATCGTAGAGATCCCGTAAAAATTTGCTATTTTTTTGATGGCGCGCATTGCTTTGGAATTGACTCAAATAACCATAAGGCTTATAGAGTTTAAAATGTTGGTGAAGTTTTGAATTAGATACTTTCATTCAACAACTTAACAACAAGTTCTTTAGTGATTTTTTCACCCTTTGATTTTGCTCGTAAAAGGTCAAACTGAAAAAGAAAATCACAACCAGTTTTGTAACCGCTGCAACCATAGGCGGTTTTACCTTTTAGAATGTGCCCTTTTTTGCATTTTGGACAAACCATCACCTCGGTTGTCGTGATCTTATCTGGTGTAGCAATAGATTTTTCTTTAGGGCGTTTTTTTACAGTCAGCTTTTTAGTATTTTTTTTACGATTGTTAGATTTTACTGGTTTTAAGTCTTCAAAGGTAATATTTGCGTCAACAGTTTCAGAGCGGACTTCATACACCAATTGATCTACCATTCGTTTCATATTATTGATAAAAGCTCCAGCACTGTAGGTACCCTTTTCAATATCTTTCAATTGTTTTTCCCATAAGCCAGTAAGTTCGGCACTTTTTAAAAGTTCATTCTGTATGGTATCAATTAATTGTATGCCAGTGTTCGTTGGCAATACTTGTTTTTTATGTCGTTGGATATAATTGCGTCTAAAAAGTGTCTCGATTATATTGGCGCGCGTCGAAGGTCTGCCGATGCCATTTTCTTTCATTAAATCTCGTAACTCATCATCATCTACCTGCTTGCCAGCAGTTTCCATGGCGCGTAGGAGGGAAGCTTCCGTAAATTGTGCGGGAGCTTTCGTTTGTTTCTCTATAAAAGTCGGTTCATGTGGGCCTTTTTCACCTTTCACAAAGGTTGGTAAGACATGTTCCGTTATATTAGGTGACATGGCACCCTTTGATGCATCACTTGGTTTCTCAAATACGATACGCCATCCTGGACTCAATATTTCTTTGCCGGTTGTTTTGAATTTTACAGTCGTAACTTTTCCAATAACAGTTGTATTAGAAACTAAACAATCTTCGTAAAAAGCAGCTATAAAACGTTTTGTGATAATGTCATAGACCAATTGTTGGTTGTGCTGCAAGTGTCCTTGTACACCTGTAGGTATAATGGCGTGGTGATCCGTAACTTTTTTATCGTTAAAGACTTTTGGTGATTTTTTGATTTTCTTTCCCAGTAGCGGTGATGTTAAGTTGGAATAATTACTCAAATTATTAAGAATGCCTGATACTTTTGGATACACGTCATTCGGTAGAAAAGTAGTGTCAACCCTTGGATAGGTCACTAATTTCTGTTCGTATAATTTTTGAACAATATTAAGGGTGTCTTCAGCAGAAAAGCCAAATTTAGTATTGCAATATACCTGAAGTCCTGTAAGGTCGAATAATTTTGGTGCATAATCTTTGCCTTTTTTCTTAATTACGGACATCACTTCAAATTCATGGTCTTTAACCTTATTGGCTACAATTTCGCCTTCTTCCATCTTTTGGAAACGCCCTTCTTCATAACTAAAAAGCGTATTTCGATATAAGGTTTGTAATTCCCAATAGGGCTGTGGAACAAAACTCTCAATCTCCTTAAACCGTGTGACAAGCATTGCCAATGTAGGTGTTTGGACGCGACCAACCGATAGTACCTGTTTGTAACCACCGTGTTTTACGGTATATAATCGCGTGGCGTTGATACCAAGCAACCAGTCACCGATAGCTCTAGAGAAACCGGCATAATAGAGGTTATCATAAGTCTTCGAAGATTTTAAATTATCGAATCCCTCTTTTATGGCCTCCGTGGTTAATGACGAGATCCATAACCGTTTTACCTCGCCCTTATAGTTAGCCTGATGCAATACCCAACGTTGAATCAATTCTCCCTCTTGACCAGCATCACCACAATTAATGACCAATTCCGCTTTATCAAATAAACCCTTTACAATATTGAATTGTTTTTTAATGCCCTCATTATCGACCACTTTCGTCATGAATTTTTCTGGCAGCATTGGAAGATTGTTCAGGTCCCAACTCTTCCAATGTGGTTTGTAATCATTGGGCTCCATCAAAGTACAGAAATGTCCAAACGTATAGGTTACCGCGTATCCATTTCCCTCAAAATAGCCGTCATGCTTAATGTTTGCTCCTAAAACAGAAGCAATTTCTCGAGCTACGCTGGGCTTTTCAGCAATACAAACTTTCATTAATTGATAGGGTTTAAATTTAAAAAGTTGACCGCAAATTACATAAATTTAGAAGAAACAACTTTACTAATCTGTATAGTTTTGATACCAGGTTATCCGTGAATGAGTTAATGCTTACCGTATTTAAATCAAGAGTTTTGAAAGAAAATAAGGATCTTTAAATTGAAAATTAAACAGAATTTAAAATCAATTAGGAATTATGAAAATAGGAATTATAGGAAGTGGAAATATCGGGGGAAATCTTGGTAAACATTGGGCGAAAGCAGGACACGACATATTATTTAGTTCTCGCCACCCAGGAGAATTACATGATTTGGTTCGCGAAACGGAAGGAAGCGCAAAAGCGGTAAGTGTAGAAGAGGCTTTTGAAGCAAAAGCTGATGTCTATTTATTGGCAATGCCATTTAAAGCTGTAGACAAAATAGCTGAATTATATGCTGGCGAATATCACAGTAAGGTCATCATAGATGCCACAAACCCATATCCTGAACGAGATGGTGAAATGGCGCAAGATGTGAGGGATAGCAATAGTAATGCATCTGAATATACAGCTATGAAGTTTGGTACAGCCAAAACCGCAAAGGCCTTTAACACTATCAAAGCAGAGCATCTTAAAACGAGGGCTTGGAGAGATTCTGATAAATTAGCCATACCGTATGCAGCACAAGATGAAGAGAGCAACAAAGTGACACGGCAATTAATTGAGGACATTGGCTTTGACGCGGTATATGTTGGAGATTTAACTAAAACAAAAATTATGGATCCTGATCAGAAAATTTATGGTAAGTCTGTAAATCGACAAGAATTGGAAAAGATGATTTCATAATCTAAAATCATCTGATTTTTTTCTTTTAGAAAAAAAATCTAAATTAGTTATCTTTAAAATGATGACTAACTAACATTATAATGCATTGTGAAGAGACTGTTTTAAGATGTAAGGATTAACTCAATCGATTTTATGATTAACTTTTTAAATTTCCATTTGAGTTGATATTCACGAATAGTTTATTTTCGCCATTATAAAGCTAAAATTAACAAACAAACTTAAAATTTATGAAAAATATTGAAAATGTATTTGATTATAGTATAGGTCAATTTGAAACGATCGATCACCTGTTGACTATGGGTGTTGGTGCGCATTTGGCGGCCTTGGTTTTTTTCTTTGTAATGTCTCGTTTAGTATCGCCTAGATACAGAGCGGCGACTGGTCTATCTTGTTTTGTAATGGTCTCTGCAGGTCTTATCCTTGTAAGCCAAGCATCACTTTGGACCGACGCTTTTGCGCTTAACGATGGTGTTTACAAATTGCAGGACATTACATTCAACAATGGGTATCGTTATGTCAATTGGATGGTGACGATTCCATGTCTATTGACGCAACTATTGATCATCTTAAATATTCGTGGTAAAGAACTTATTACCAAAGCTACTGTCCTTGTTTTATTGGCTTGGGGTATGATTATCACAGGATACATTGGTCAATTATATGAAGTGTCTGATTTAAACAATCTATATATTTGGGGTGCAATAAGTACCGTGTTTTTCGTGATCATGAATTTTATGGTAGGAAAAAGCATTGCTGCTCAGAAAAGCACAATGACAAATGGAACACAAAGTACCATCATGAAGGTGTTTTGGTTAATGATGTTCGCTTGGACGTTATACCCAATCGCTTATTTGGTGCCAGCGTTTATGAATAGTGCAGATGGCGTGGTGTTAAGACAATTATTATTCACAATTGCCGACATCTCTTCTAAAGCAGTATATGGCCTTATGATTACTTACATCGCCATCAAACAATCTGCTGCCATTGGTTATAAACCGGCGATGGTTGCTCTAGGAATGATCATGAATGATGATGCTGTAGAAGCATAATCTAATAACATTTTACAATACATAAGCGTCAGAACGTATCAGTTCTGACGCTTTTTTTTAGGTTGAATTGTAAGGGTCTTCACGGGTGTTATTTATCAAATTTCATTATGAATGAAGTCGTAATGTGCATCACATTTGTAATATGGAAATTATTTTAATCAATTAAGATTGGTTAATTTTAGTAATTACAAAATGTTTCATTAATTACCCTTATGAAAAACCTCTTTATTTTTATTGTTCTTGGAAGTATCTTTTTATTGCCAACATCGCTTATATCACAATCTGTAAAAAACAAACGAACTAAAGACAAGTCAGAAAAGAAGGCGCCCGTCCCTGACAAAAAAAATGAAAACCCTATAAAAGAATATGATCAAGTCATAACCAGTGATGCCATTACCGACCAGGGCTTATTTAAGATTCATAAGATAAAGACCAATTATTTTTTCGAAATACCAGATTCTTTGCTTAATAAAGATATGTTGCTTGTCAGTCGAATCTCCAAAATCCCTTCAGGGCTAGGCGGCGGCTATACCAATGCAGGATCAGAAACCAATGAACAAATGATTGTATGGGAACGATTTCAAGATCATATTTTGATCAAGGTTAAATCTTATAATGCGGTCGCAAATGACAGTTTACCCATAAATATTTCGGTAAGAGCGAACAATTATGAACCCACATTATTTGCTTTTGATATCAAAGCGTTCAATAAAGATTCTACGGCCACTGTCATTGATGTTACAAAATTCTATAGTTCAGATGTAAAAGCTATTAGTGGTTTATCCAGGAGGTTACGCGAAAGTTATAAAGTGAAAAATCTTGACGAAACCAGAAGTTTTATCACGGCAGCCAAAAGTTTTCCAATGAATATTGAAATGATTCAAGATATGACTTATAATGCTTCCAATCCGCCGACTCATCCTGAAACTGAAACCATAAGTCTTCAAATGAATCAATCGATGATCTTATTGCCCGAAGATCAAATGCAACCACGTTTGGCAGATTCTAGAGTCGGTTGGTTTACAGTAAACCAAGTAGATTACAACAGTGAGGAATTAAAGTCCGATGAAAAAACATACATCAGACGATGGAGATTGCAACCCAAAGATCCAGATGCGTATAAAAGAGGGGAGTTGGTAGAGCCCATTAAACCAATCGTATATTATCTTGATCCCGCCACACCACAAAAACTTCGAAAATATATAAAACAAGGTATAGAAGATTGGCAAAAACCTTTTGAGACTGCCGGATTCAAAAATGCCATAATAGCGAAAGATCCTCCTTCGTTAGAAGAAGATCCGGAATTTAGTCCTGAAGATATTCGGTATTCTGTCATACGCTACGTAGCAAGCACGACGCGCAACGCCACTGGGCCAAGTGTTTCTGATCCTAGGACAGGAGAAATTATAGAAAGTGATGTCATCTGGTATCACAACCACTTGCGTTCATACCGAAATAGGTATCTCTTGGAAACTGGCGCCGCCAATCCGTCCGCTAGAACGTTGAATACGAGTGACGAAGATATTGGAGAAATGATGCGTATGGTCATCGCTCATGAAGTCGGTCATGCTTTGGGCTTTCCTCACAATATGGGCGCTAGCTGTGCCTATGATGTAGAAAGTTACAGAAATGGTGCTTTTACACAACAAAATGGGATTGCGGCCAGTATAATGGACTATGCGCGATACAATTATATAGCACAACCAGGCGATGCTAACATCCGCTTTATAAGACAAATTGGTCCGTACGATCATTATGCCACCAATTGGGGCTATCGATGGATTCCCAATGCTACCACCGAAGGTGAAACCCCAACATTGGATGCTTGGATATTGGAAAAAGCAGGTAATCCCAATTTTAAATTTGGAAGTCAAAGCAGCAGTTTTGATCCATCGGCCCAAACGGAAGATATAGGAAATAATTCCATAAAGGCGAGTTCGTATGGTTTGACAAATTTAAAATATGTTTCAGAACATTTACCGGAATGGACGAGCGATGTAACCAACAATTATGATGATTTGGAAGAATTACATGGCGAAAAATTAGCGGTCTGGAGTCGTTACATTGGTCATGTGGCAAAGCACATCGGGGGCGTTTACGAAACCACAAAAAAACCTGTTCAGGGCGGCGTAGTCTATGCGGTTGCACCAAAAGCGGATCAAAAAGCAGCCATGGTTTGGTTGCATGAACATGCGTTTACAACGCCAACTTGGTTATTGGATTTCATCACGTTACGCTCAATTGATCATACAGGTTATACTGAAGAATTAAGACGCTATCAAGTTCGTCATTTAAATGCCATTTTAGATTTTGAAACCATTGGACGTTTAATGGAATGGCACGTTATAGATTCTGAAAATTACAGCGCTTTACAAATGTTTGAAGAATTACGCAAAGGCCTTTGGAATGAATTAAATTCTGCTTCAAAAGTTGATGTTTTTAGAAGAACATTGCAACGCGCTTATATTGAGCGAATGGCATATCTAATGACGGAACAGCTCGATCCAAAAGCAACACGTCAATATTACAACGTGCATCAATCTGATATTAGAGCCTTGGTAAGAGGAGAGCTTAATGTTCTTAAAAATAGTATTCGTTCGAAAAAAAATGCCATTGTTCATAAAGAAACAAACTATCATTATGAAGATGCCATCAAACGTATTGAGCTCATTTTAGATCCTAAATAAAGCAAATTCATATAAATGAATACCAATGATTATAAAATTATTTTAAAGTCAAATCATTTAACGATTAGAATAATGTAAACACTTTAAATACAAGTAAGAATTAAAATTAAATCAAATTATGAAAAACAAACAGTTATTACTTAAAAAGCGCCCAACGGGCCATCCAGATAAAGACACATGGTCATTAGTAACGACCGAAACAATCGAGCCAAAAGATGGTGAGGTCTTGATAGAGCAACACTACATTTCTTTAGATCCTGCCATGCGAGGTTGGATGAATGAAGGTAAATCGTATATAGAACCCGTGGCACTCGATGCTGTGATGCGTGCGAACTCCATTGGAAAAGTTATAAAGAGTCATCACAAAGACTATAAGGAAGGGGACTGCTTGGTTGGTGCTGGAGGCGTTCAACAATATGTGACTACCGATGCTAAAAGCTGGAACAAAGTAGATCCCAATAAAATCTCCATGCCGATGTATTTGAGTGTTCTGGGGATGACAGGCATGACGGCATACTTTGGAATTCTTGAGGTTGGTAAATTGAAAGAAGGCGATATCGTATTGGTTTCAGGTGCCGCAGGTGCTGTTGGAAGTATTGTTGGGCAAATTGCAAAACTCAAAGGATGCCATGTGGTCGGGATAGCGGGAGGAAAGGCCAAATGCGATTATATAACGAATGAGTTGGGCTTTGACGCCGCTATTGATTATAAATCAGATGATGTCATGTCTTCCTTAAAAAAACAGTGTCCAAAAGGCATTGACGTGTATTTTGATAATGTTGGGGGTGAAATTTTAGATGCAGCCCTCACACAATTGCGACTTAATGCGCATGTTGTGATATGTGGCGCCATTTCGCAATATGATAATAAATCGCAAATGAAAGGACCAAGTAATTATCTGTCTTTACTCGTAAATCGTGCAACAATGCAGGGCATGGTCGTATTTGATTTTAAAGAACGTTACGCAGAAGCAGCAAAGGATTTAAGCAGTTGGCTGGAAGCTGGTAAAATAAAAAGCAAAGAGGACGTTTATGAAGGCATCGAGAATTTTCAAGAAACATATGATCGGTTATTTACTGGCAATAAACATGGTAAATTAGTGTTGAAAGTTAATGCATAAAAAAACGATATCAGTTTTGATAAAAGAGAAACTATGGCTCATATGTATCACAGTGAATTAAGAGCCAATAAATTTTCATTAAAATGACATGATCTATGATTAAATATATTATTGGTATAAGCAGTTTAATGTTGGTTATAAGCTGTGGAAGTTCAAAGACGTTTAGCGATGACGATCGTCTCGCTTATGCTGAATTACAGGCTTTGGTCGCGAGCCAAAGATTCGAAATTAATTCGGATGTTGCAAGACCAATGGCCACAGCGGCATTTTCGCAGTTAGCAAATTCAGGTATTTTACAGCCAGGAAGCAACATCGCTAATATTGACATATCTGGCAATCCAAATAGTCTAAAGGTTAAAGGTGACAGTATTATTGGCTATTTTCCATATTTCGGTGAGCAGCGATTCGGTGCGGGATATCCCGGAAATAGACATCAAGGAATTGAGTTTAGAGATCTTCCAGAAACTTATGAAGTTACGACGAATGATAAAAAGCAGTCGGTCAACATCAAAATTAATATTGATGATTTGCACAGAAATGGTGAGAATTATAACCTTTTCATCACATTGTTCCCAAATAACCGATCAGTTATCTCCATTAATTCGACCACTAGAACGGTAATTGAATATAGCGGTAAGGTAAAACCTTTAAAAGATGAAGTGGAGGATCAATAAAGGATCAACCGTCATCTCTAGATATTCTATTTTACATAATATAAATTATAGGACAAAATGAGCGCATCTTTAGAACAGTACTTGCTATATGTATTAAAGACATTGATAAAACAAAAGACCATTCAATAAGAATGGTCTCTTTAATCTTTAATAAACTTCTAAAAGTTACTCAATGACTACTTTTTTAGAAAGTTTACCAGATGTAGTACGTATTTCTAAAAAGTAAACACCTTTGAAATTACGTAAAAGAAAATTAAATTAAAATTGTATCAAAATAAGAAAATAGATTTTCATTATATTTACTTTACAACAAACTGTATATATGGAACATTTCATATAATAGCAACAGTCTTTAACATTTAAAATATTTAATGTCTACTTTAAAAAAATCTCTTAATGTTATCGGTGAGCCTTTGGAAAACTGTTCATGTGACCCAAAAACAGGCTATCTCCGTGATGGATTTTGTAACACCACAGCAGATGATTTTGGCACCCATGTGGTCTGCGCCATTATGACTGAAGCTTTTTTACGTTATTCTCAATCAAAAGGTAATGATTTGATAACCCCTATCCCCCATTGGGAATTTCCCGGTTTAAAGCCTGGAGATAAATGGTGTCTGTGTGTTTCGAGATGGAAACAGGCAGAAAAAGCTGGAGTCGCTCCACCAATTGATTTGAATGCGACACATGAACTAGCTTTACAGTTTGTATCATTAGAGCTATTGCAGAAGTATGTTCTGAAACCTTAAAATAAAGAGAAGTCTTCGGTATATAGCGACAAATTAATCCTTATATACAATGGACATGATTTCAATTTTGCGAAGTTCTGATCCTAATTGAAAATCAATCAGGTCTCCCACTTTACCGCCTGTGATGACTTTTGCAATTGGAGCCACAAACGCTATTTTTTGTTGTTTTACATCCGCTTCGTCTACACCTACAATTTGAAATGTTTGCTGTCTGCCATTCATTACAATAATTACGGAGGCGCCAAATCGCACTTCATCTTGTGCTTGTTCTTCGGGTTTCAAAACCCGAGCAGAACTAATACGCTCTTGCAATAACGCCAAGCGACCATTGATCATTGCTAGATCGCGACGTCGCTGTTGTTCGTCTTGGATTTTTAGGTTTGAACGCTCTTCCTCAATCATCTCCTTTTCTTTTAATAGTAAAGTCATTCCATGCGGCGTCACGTAATTAATGATATCATCAGCCAAGGCTGCTCTTGGCGGTATAATGGGTGTTTCTTCCTGATCGTCTTCTTTTACAAAACCTCTACTCATTGTAATTTTTATATAATTAAATTTTGGTTAAAATTATCCTGCAATAATTTCTAATGTAGACTTATTTAAACTTACGTTTTAGGTAGAATCGATAAAGTATTGACTTTATTAAAAACATGAAATTGGTTCTACAATACGAAGACAATTTTTGGGAAATACTTTCCAAGAATAAAAATCATGATTTAAATCATTAAAAGTAGATACCTTTGTATGAATTGATACTGTAACTTTAAAATAAAAAATTTGAATTTATTACTAGCTTTAACCTGGTTTTCAAGCTTGGCATTCCTTTATTTCGGAATCAATTGCTTTTATTCAGATTTCATAATTGCCGAATTTATAAGATACCAATTGACAGCCTATAGACGACTAACGGGATATTTGCAATTAGTTGGCGCCGTTGGATTAATAATTGGTATTTATTATAGTCCTTGGTTATTGCTTATTTCGTCTTCGGGTTTATGCTTACTTATGCTTGCAGGATTTATTGTACGCATGAAAATCAAAGATAATTTTATTAAATCATCTCCTGCCTTCGTCTTTGCAGCCTTAAATCTTTTTATTGCCTTACAAACATTCTCAATTTATTTTTAAGAGTTTTCTTTTCGTTTGACATGTCTTTCAATCTAATTTTGACAGATATCAAAATTAATTAACCTAAATATCTAAATCATAGTGCTGCTACCAAGTCAATAATCCTATGGCTATCAACAAAACAATGAATATAAACGCAGGAAGGGATTTAAACAGTGGATCTTTTATTTTAAGGTGCATAATGACCGATCCGAATAGTAACAGTGCTAAACCTGATGCGGCGTATGCTGTTAAATCTTCAAATTTAATTGAAAGTAACAATAGTAATGCTAAACTTACTTTTAAGAATCCAACGATGTAGCACATCGATTTAGAAAGGCCATATGCTTCAAATTCCTCGAATATCGTGGTGGCATTACCGCCTCGCCATTTAGTTGGTTTATTATATTGAATGAGCCAAACGTTTAAAATGCTTAAAGCCACAACGACTTTTAGAATAATTATAATGTAATCTACTAATTCCATAAGAGCTTTTTTTTATATATATCAATTGCAACTAAATTATAAAAAATATTCCATGTTTTACCCAAGACTACAGTATTTAAATTCAATACCAATGAATCTCAACATTTGACCTCTCGATTTGGGATTGAAATTTAGAAGTTATCAACATGCTACAAATACAAGCAACATATTGCTACACATATAAGTATTTTTGTATTATGGAATACAGCAAACATTACAATCGAATGTCACTATCTAAAGGTGTCCCAATACTCAATAGTGAGCAACAAAGGCGGTTGCTGAATATCATATCACTTGAATCCCGGTTAGAGGAATTGGAAAATCTCGAAAAAGTGCTTGGTCGTAACCGTTCGCTTTGGACTCGTATGGAAAGCATTAAAAAACAACTTGTGTCCTTAACGCATCATGAATCACCAAATGACATACTTGAGGAAATGATTCGTAAATCTCGTTATTGATTTTATCAGAAATTTTAGGACAATCTAAAAACTACAAACTCTAAAATTGATCCTCTAAAGCCAAGTGCGCTTCTCTCAAAGTTGGAAATGTCAGCTTTGCTCCTGCTTCCAGCAATTGCGCTTCCGTATATTGCGTTAGAATGCCAACCGGATGCATATTGGCTTCTCTAGCCGCTGAAATCCCTACCAAACTATCCTCAAAAACCCATGAGTTTTTGAAGTCGGAAGGTGCAATCCCCAATCGTGTCGCCAAGGTTATGTACGCTTCGGGATGCGGCTTGGGATAAGTATAATCTTCATAGCCAAAATAAATCTCGAAATCAAGCCCCAGTTGATCGATGCTGTTTTTAACATATTGTCTATTGGCGTTGCTAGCAATACCGTACGGAATATGTTGAGCCACAGCGAATTTTTGAATTTCATGCACGCCTGGCAACAATGTCGGAACAATGCTGCTCTCGTTGAGCAGTTGCTTTTTGAGTGTTAGCAAATCTTCGGCTTTATCACCCGCCCCTTGTACATCGGCAAATAATTGAGCAATAAGAACCGGTGACTTACCTGCATATTGTTCGTGCTTTAATTGAGGTAATGACGTATTAAAAAGCTGTTCAAAAGCAGAAGCCCATGCATCTCCATGGGCTCTAAAGCTATTAACTACCACGCCATCAAAATCAAATAGCAACGCGTTCGGTTTCATAATCATATAATGGTTCATTTACTAATTTAGATGTATAAGCATTCAAAAATTTATTGGTTGGATCCATTTGTTTTCGCAACGC
>JBBSOJ010000003.1:0-33728 GCA_038259855.1 Flavobacteriales bacterium | reverse complement strand
TACCGAATCTTTGAATAGAGACGTTATCAATGATGAAGATGAAAATAATAATAGTAATATGGATTCGTTGGCATTAAGTGCCTATTCCTATGACATCACTACGGCTGTTCCTTTTATTGGGGCCATACGTGCTGACAGTGATTTCACATTCAACAACATCAATAAGGCTAGTTCTGCGCTGATCGTTACAACAATTCTTGAACAGTCAACGACCGAAACTTTAATCTTCAGCAGAAATTCTGATAATACAATCAAAAGTGTCATCAGCACATCCTCTGGAGCTGTCACAAATGTAACAACTATTATATACGACGGGAGCGCTGTTGCGCAAATCATCTATGACTCCATTGAGGATGACGAAGATGATTACACGTATGATTTTGTATATTCTGGCAATGTGATTACGAGAACTGAAGAAGGTTCACCCATCATTACAGTGTTTACTCTAAACGCTGCCAAACAATTGATAAAGAAGGAGTCATTTGAGGGAACCAACTCTATTAAGACAGAAGTCATTGATTATGACGGGCTAGGCAATTGCATATCGTCGATTATTACCGGAGAAGATGCCACCAGCCTGATTTTTGAATTTGATTCCAATGACAATCCGCTGTACAGTGCATTTGACGATCAATATGAATTGTCATTTTTAAATACTGATTATTCAGACATTGTTGGAGGAACGTTCGCACAGTTTTCAAGCCCCAATAATTGGATTGGTCTCATAGCGCCCGAAGGAATGGTGGAATTTAACGTCGACTATGAAGCCGATAGAATCATAAGCCGAAATGCCACCTATGATCTAGGGGATGGCGTAAGCATTCAGCAATCTGAAACCTTTAATTTCATAAACTGATTTAAAAAATTTTTACAAAACATAGATTTGACTTTTTTTACTTAAAATGGAATCAATACAAGCTATAAAACAACGATTTGGAATTATTGGAAACGACCCAAAACTCAATCGTGCCATCGAAAAAGCCATACAGGTGTCTCCGACTGATATATCGGTATTGGTTACGGGCGAAAGTGGAGTCGGGAAGGAAAGTATCCCAAAAATCATCCATCAACTCTCCCACAGAAAACACGGTAAATATATCGCAGTTAACTGTGGTGCCATACCGGAAGGAACAATAGACAGCGAATTGTTTGGGCACGAAAAAGGAGCTTTTACGGGAGCTACCGGAACGCGTGAAGGTTATTTTGAAGTTGCTGATGGTGGAACCATATTTTTAGATGAAGTTGGTGAACTTCCGCTTACCACGCAAGTGCGTTTGCTTCGGGTATTGGAGAATGGCGAATTCATCAAGGTAGGTTCAAGCAAGGTTCAAAAGACCGATGTTAGAATTGTGGCTGCGACCAATGTCGAAATGTTCGAGGCCATTAAAAAAGAGAAATTCAGGGAAGATCTTTACTATCGTTTGAGCACGGTTGAAATTAACATTCCCCCGCTACGAGAACGAAAAGAAGATATCCATTTGCTATTTAGAAAATTCGCAAGTGATTTCGCGATGAAATACAAAATGCCAACCATTAAATTAACGGATGATGCCATTGACATCCTCCTTAAAAACAGATGGAACGGTAATATCAGGCAGTTACGAAATGCAGCTGAGCAAATTTCTGTGCTCGAACAAAATCGAACGATTAGCGCCAGCACCTTGCATAGCTATCTTCCTAACTATGGGAGCAATTTACCGGCTGTTATAAAAAGTTCTAAATCAGAGAGTGATTTTAGCAGCGAACGCGAAATCCTCTACAAGGTTCTTTTTGATATGAAAAGCGATCTGAACGATCTCAAAAAGTTAACCATGGAATTGATGAAAAATGGGAATGATGGTGACGTTCAAAAACAAAATGAAGGTTTGATACAAAAAATCTATGGTGAAGAAGATGATGCCGAATATGAGGACACAACTGATAGTCCAGAAGTACTTTCCATTAGTGAGAAAATTGATCGGTACAATGATATGAATGATGACGAAGAAACGGATGCCACAAAGGACAAGTATCATTTCGCCGAAGAAATTGAAGAAGAAGAAACCTTATCTTTACACGATAAAGAATTAGAACTTATCAAAAAATCTTTAGATCGCCACCGAGGAAAACGCAAACTGGCAGCGGCTGAATTGGGGATCAGCGAACGCACATTATATAGAAAGATTAAACAATTTGATTTATGATCAACCGTTATCAATTAAAAATTACAAGTGAAATACTATAAGATTATAATATTAATAGTGGCTGCCACTACTCTAGTGTCCTGTTGGAAGTACTCTTTTACAGGGGCATCCATACCTGAAGAAACCAAAACGTTTCAAGTTAATTATTTTCAAAATAATGCGCCGTTGATTGAACCAGGACTGGAGCGTGATTTTAAAATCGCTTTAGAGGAATTAATTCTTAATCAAACGCGATTGGATCTTGTAAAATCTGGAGGCGATCTTACCTACGAAGGAGAAATAACAGAATATCGAATTTCGCCAACCACGGCAACTGCTGATAATACAGCGGCCCAAAATAGATTGTCAATAACCGTGAATGTTAGGTTTTATGATAAAAATGATGACGATGCCGAAATCGAACAGCGTTTTTCCTTCTTTTACGATTACCAAGGATCGGCTCAATTGGTCGGCAGTCAAAAGGAAACTGCAATTACTGAAATATTTGAACGTATCACACAGGATGTCTTTAACGCAACATTGGCGAAGTGGTAGCTTAAATTTATTTTTGATATATAATTTAATAGTTTCGAGAATAACACCTTATTTTGAATAAAGATCAGTTTACATATTTACTACAACATCCACAGAAACTATCCGTGGCGGAAACTAATGAGATTCAATCCATAATAACTGAATATCCTTATTTTCAGCCCGCAAGAGCTTTATATCTAAAAGGTTTAAAAAATACAGATAGTTTCAAATACAATAAGGAGTTAAAAATTACTGCTGCTTACACTACAGACCGGAGTATTTTATTCGACTATATCACGTCTGAATCATTCAATCAAAATGAAATCTCACAGCTTATCAGACAGAATTCGGAGCATTTAAAGGATATTTATGTCAATGAGTATGATGACATTTCTGTTTATAGAAGCGTTGAAATTGATGATGCCTTAAAAGAACAAATCAAATCTACCGAAAGAGTCTTGGACCCTAACCTGTTTGAGGAACGAATGACCATTGGCACCATCGCCAATTACAACCTAGAAGGAGAACCAAAACAACCGAATGAAGCTACTGACGACTCGGACATCGAACCAGAGAAGATTCTTAACATAGGGAAGCCATTGGAATTTGAAAGATTCGAAACTCATTCTTTTTCGGAATGGCTAAAAATCACGAATTTCAAACCTATTGTTCGTGAAATCGATACTGAAAACAAGCTAAATCAGGCAGAAGCTGAAGCACCAATTGACAATAAATTAGATTTGATAGATAAGTTTTTAGAAACGAATCCTAAAATTGTCCCTACAAGAACGCCACATAACCAAAACGCTGTAAAAGCCCAACCAGCCCAGCATGACGGCTTAATGACAGAAACTTTGGCGCGTATTTATTTAGAACAAAAAAACTATAATAAAGCAATTCAATCTTATAAAATTTTAAGTTTGAAATATCCAGAAAAAAGTGGTTTCTTTGCGGACCAAATTAAAGCAGTAAAACAATTACAAGAAAAAAATAACTTATAAGTCGATGAATACGTTTACAATATTTTTAGTCCTTATTATCATTGTAGCCTTTTTGTTAGTGGTCGTTGTCATGGTTCAGAACCCTAAAGGAGGCGGATTGTCATCATCTTTTGGCGGTGGTGGAACACAGCAATTAGGTGGTGTTAAAAAAACAACAGACTTTTTAGATAAAAGTACGTGGGCTTTGGCTACTATTCTGCTAGCATTAATTTTATTATCCAACGTTGCAATTGATCAGAACGGAAGAACAGAATCGAAGGCTTTAGATACTGATGCCACAACAACCGCACCAGCACCTTCATCTACTCCTAGTACCACAAATTCTACTGAACCAACAGGTTCATCAGGTAATTAACTCAATACCTATAAAAAATTAAGAAAGCCAACTTTTACAGTTGGCTTTTTTTTGTTACTGAAACTTTGTCAGTCAATCTCTATTGGCACAATTTTCGACCGTTGAGAGATAATACTAATTTATTAATAAATCATAAATAGAAAATATGGGCTTAAACATTAAACCATTAGCAGATAGAGTTGTTATCGAACCTGTGGAAGCAGAAACTAAAACAGCTTCAGGAATTATCATTCCAGACAACGCAAAGGAGAAACCTCAAAAAGGCAAAGTAGTAGCTGCCGGAAAAGGGACCAAAAAGAATCCTATCACCGTTAAGGTTGGGGAAACTGTACTTTATGGCAAATATGCTGGTACTGAACTAAAACTTGAAGGCAAAGATTATTTAATCATGCGTGAAAGTGATGTTTTGGCAATTATCTAATTTCAATCCCGATGTCTTTCGGGACCAATAAAAATAAAAAATAAATTCCAAAAAATTTCCCATCAAAAATCAGTTTCATAATTAGAATTTGGTTTTTGTGCAGTGGAAGTTTAAAATTTTAAATAAAATTTTTCATAATGGCAAAAAATATAAAATTTGATATTGAAGCACGCGACGGATTAAAACGTGGTGTAGATGCATTGGCTAATGCAGTAAAAGTAACTTTAGGACCAAAAGGACGTAATGTTATTATTGGTAAATCTTTCGGTGCTCCGCAAGTAACAAAAGATGGTGTAACGGTTGCTAAAGAAATAGAACTTGATGATCCTTTAGAAAACATGGGAGCACAAATGGTCAAGGAAGTAGCCTCAAAAACCAATGATTTGGCAGGTGATGGTACTACTACGGCGACAGTTTTGGCACAAGCAATTGTTAAGGAAGGTTTGAAAAATGTAGCTGCCGGAGCAAATCCTATGGATTTAAAACGTGGTATTGACAAAGCTGTTGAAGCCATTGTCAAAGATCTTGAAAAACAATCAAAAAAAGTTGGTAGCTCATCAGAAATGATCAAGCAAGTTGCTTCTATTTCTGCAAATAATGACGATACTATCGGAGACTTAATCGCTAAAGCATTTAGCAAAGTTGGTAAAGAAGGTGTTATTACTGTGGAAGAAGCAAAAGGAATGGAAACGTATGTTGACGTTGTTGAAGGCATGCAGTTTGACAGAGGATACTTATCTCCTTATTTCGTGACAGACGCTGATAAAATGATTGCAGATCTAGAAAATCCGTATGTTTTATTGTTCGATAAAAAGATTTCAAATTTACAAGAGATTTTACCAATATTAGAGCCAGTAGCACAATCTGGACGTCCACTTTTGATCATCGCTGAAGATGTTGAAGGTCAGGCTTTGGCAACATTGGTAGTCAATAAGCTTCGTGGAGGTTTAAAAATAGCTGCTGTGAAAGCACCAGGTTTTGGTGACAGACGTAAAGCAATGTTAGAAGATATCGCCATCTTAACTGGTGGAACGGTTATTTCTGAAGAGCGTGGTTTCTCACTGGAAAATGCGGATTTAAGCATGTTGGGAACAGCTGAAACTATCACAATTGACAAAGACAATACGACGATTGTTAATGGTGCCGGTAATGCATCGGATATCAAAGCGAGAGTCAATCAAATTAAAGCTCAAATTGAAACGACGACTTCAGATTACGACAAAGAAAAACTGCAAGAGCGTTTGGCTAAATTAGCTGGTGGTGTTGCTGTATTGTATGTAGGTGCTGCAAGTGAAGTTGAAATGAAAGAAAAAAAAGACCGTGTTGATGATGCACTACATGCTACAAGAGCCGCTGTTGAAGAAGGCATTGTTGCTGGTGGTGGTGTTGCACTGGTAAGAGCAAAATCGGTTCTTGAAAAAATATCAACCGAAAATAACGATGAAGCAACAGGTGTTCAAATCGTTGCACGTGCTATTGAGTCTCCATTAAGAACCATTGTAGAGAATGCAGGTGGTGAAGGAAGCGTTGTCGTTGCGAAAGTAATGGAAGGGAAAAAAGATTTCGGCTTTGATGCCAAAACAGAAACCTATGTTGATATGTTGAAAGCAGGAATCATCGATCCTAAAAAAGTGACACGTATTGCATTGGAAAATGCAGCGTCCGTTGCTGGTATGATTTTAACAACTGAATGTGCTTTAGTTGATATTAAAGAAGATTCTCCATCGATGCCAATGGGCGGTGGCGGAATGCCAGGAATGATGTAATCGTCAACCTTATATATTATGAAACGCCCCAATTAATATTGGGGCGTTTCTCATTTTAATAATATGATCAACATAACAGCCTTTATTTTTCGATTCACTTTCTTTAAAAAATAAGACACCTCTTTTTTTCTAGTATCACACATTAGATATAGAAAAGATCAAACAACTCTTATTATAAATTTCACTTTATAAGTATATTGCAGGAAATTTTGTAGTTACCCAAATCAAAATCTACTTATGCGCCCACTGTCAATCATCTACATTTTGTGCCTTTTATATACCACAACCTCGATCGCCCAAACTGACAAATTCAATATTATTGAAAGTAGCTATGGAGAATTTTTTGCATTAGACCAGGAAACTATATTCACGCATGTAAATAAATCTAAATATTTACCAAGTGAACAATTATGGTTTAAAAGTTATATCTACAATACAAAAACGCTACTGCCCTATGTTACGACGACTAACGTTTATGCAGAAATTTTCGATGACAGCGGACAGTTGATTACGAAAAAATTATGTTATGCAGAAGATGGCATGACCTACGGAAACTTTGATCTTACCAAAAAATTTACTCCAGGTTTTTATTTTTTGAAGGTCACTACCAATTGGATGAAAAATTTTAAAAACGAACATTCTAGTGTACAGCAGTTTGAAATAATCGGTAATGATAATGAGCAAGCTTCAGAAATCATTTCTGAAAGACATTATGACTTTCAATTACTTCCAGAAGGCGGGAAGATTTTAAATGATGCATCAAATACTATTGGTTTTAAAATCTTAAATAATCAAGGAAAAGGTGTAAAAATTGCTTCCGGAAAATTAATAGACACAGAGAATAACAGTGTCTCAACCTTTGTGAGCAACGACTACGGTATGGGTAAATTTGAAGTATTTATTGATGCAAAAAAACCATTATCCGTGTCCGTAACACTCGATGATGGAACCGAATTGACTAAAAAAATAGTTCCTACCGACCTACGAGGGATTGCCATTAGCATCAATAATCTCAATCCTGATCGACTGTACGTAAATCTCAAAACCAATGTCTCCACGTTACCAGAGTTACTTAAACAACAGTTTTATCTCGTGATCCATAGAGATGGACTGCTTAAAAAAGTTGATTTCAATTTTGAATCGAATAAACTTGATTATGTCATCTCTATTCCGAAAGTTGATTTATTCGATGGTATAAACATTTTAACGCTTTTCAACGCAGATAAAAAACCGTTTTTAGAGCGAATTGTATTTAATGAAACCAATAAGCTATTTGCTAAAATAGAATTATTGGGACGAAGTGTTGACAGTGACTCTACGACAATTCGATTAAGGTCGTCAATAAAAGATACGATCAGCAGGAATATCAGCATTTCCGTTTTACCCGCTTCTACAAAATCTTATGATCAAGACAACAACATATACAGCTCTTTTTTATTAGAACCATATGTTGCAGGAACCATTGAAAACCCTAGCCACTATTTTAAGGACCAAGATAGAAAAACCATCTATGACCTAGATTTATTACTTTTAACACAAGGTTGGAGCAGCTATTCTTGGAATTCTATATTTTTGAATCCCCAAAAACCGTACTATAATTTTGAATCGGGGATAGAGATCAAGGGAAAGATCAACTCCAATATTATCAAAAAAGGCTCCGAAGTTGTTTTGGTATCTAAAGACAATCAATTGATCGTCACTGAAACTATCGATGCTGAAAACAATTTTAATTTTAACAATCTCTTTTTATTGGATAGCACGTCCATAAGTTTGAGCATTCAAGATAAAAAACAACAATTATCTTACTCTGGCCTTTATTATACTATTTACCCAAAAGAGTTCACGGACATTCTCGATTTAAATAACGTTTCAATAAAAAGAAAAGCCAATCACTCTTATATAGACAATGACTTCAAATTCATTTATAACGATATTGTGAGTCTTGACACCGTCTCTATTCGTGCCACTAGAAAAAAGCCCAAAAACAAACCTGTGTATCGTTCTTTCAATTCAGAGCTTGTCGATTTGGAAAGCACCTACGTGCCAACATCATTAATTTTGGAAATCATTAGACAAAATGGGTTCGACGTGATACAGAAAATTGATGATATACAAATACTCAGTCGTTCCAAAATAACATTTTCTGGAGGCATACCACCTACAGTGTATATTGACAATGCACCCCTAAATGGCTATTTCACTGATTTACAATATATGACTGTCCAGGAGGTAGATGAACTGTTTATATCAACATCCCCTTCCGTAAACAGTCTTGGCGGCAACATTCATATTTTCACCAAAAAGACATTCGAATCTGGCAGTCTTCCAAGTGCCTTCAATAGCTCAACAATTAATACTGGGTTTATAATGCCACAAAAATATTCTTCTCCGATGTATAACAAATCCGATCAAAAATTATTTGCAGAGTATGGTGTTTTACATTGGATTCCAAATATAAAAATGGATAAAAATGGCGAATTTGTATTTAAAATATCTAATTATATGTACGATAACATTCACTTGTATATTGAAGGAATGTGCAGTGATGGAAGCTTAATATCTAAAACAGAACGCATTGATATAAATGGCAACATGAATTAAAGGAACAAAAAAGGACCGTTTGAAAATTGTCCAAACGGTCCTTAACAGTCATTTAGAGATCTTCTAATTTTGATCAGTTTTTATGTTCTTCTTTCACAACCTCATCTCTATAATAACAACACGGATGAACACTATTGTATGCTTCATCGGTTGCTTTAATTTCTTTCGTGTCGTGACCTACGTCTGCAATGCTTTGCTGAATGGTTTTTAAATCGGTCTTACGTTCGTCATAGATTAACTTCAACTCATGAGTTTCGACACTCCAAATGGCTGACTTCACTCCTTTTGCTTTAATGGAAGCTTTCTCAATGCGCTCTTTACACATATTACAAACACCATCAACTTCAATAGAAGCCCTGGCGTTTTTATTCTGTGCAAACGTTACTGTTGTGATTAATAATGCCAATGTTATGATTATTCTTTTCATTTTATATCTGTTTTAATTATTGTATTTTAAATCGTAATCCTGCGTAATACATGTTTCCAAATATCGGACCATACACAAAAGTGGTATCAAAATTCTCACCAAAAGGATCATCCGCCGCCAAAATTGGATTGTCTTGCCTGACATCGGTAATATTCTCACCACCTAAATATACTTCAAATTTTGGAGAAAACACTTTGGTAACTTGAGCATTCAAAGTTCCTAATGTTGGAGAATATGCTGGTAATTGATATTGTACCGGATTCGAAACCGTTGATGAAAAACGTTGTTCACCCAACCAATTATATGTGGCATCAAATTTCCACTGCGATGCGTTCTCTTTTTGTAAGGTTTCATAAGATACGTTTGCAAAGATTCTATGTTTTGGCGTCAATGGTTTTTCAAGTTTCCCTGATCTATATTGCGTTTTGATATCATAAAATTTGTATGCTGTTCTTAAGTCGAAACGTTCCAATAAATTGATATTAAATTCCACTTGAAAACTATTCGCGTAACTGTCACCTTCCAAATTGTAAAAATTGATTTCTTGTGGATTTTCATAGTCAACAATGACTTGGTTCTGAAAATCCGTTCTATAATAATCAAAAATCACATCGGCCTTTCTTCCAAAAAGATTAAAGCCCTGTAAGAGCGAGACACCATAATTCCAAGCAATTTCAGGATCCAATCCATAGATATCGCCACCCGTGTTGAGGATATTCAAGTTCCTTGATGTTGAAAAAATGGATTGATTTTCTGCAAAAATATTCGCGCTTCGTTTTCCTCTTCCGAAAGAGAATCTCAAAGCAGACTTTTCCCAAGGTGTGTATCTTGCATGAAAACGAGGAGTTACGAAAGTCCCCAACAAATTGTGTCTATCAATCCGAAGCCCTGCGGATAGGTTCCACTTATCGAGATCATCGAAATTGTACTCAAAAAAAGCACCGATGGAATTCTCCGTTCGTTCAAAATCAGAAGTTTCGACAAGCTCATCGTATTGATCATAGGTATAATTAACACCTGTTTTTATCTTATGTCTAGAATCACTGATAATAGAATTGTAAATAGCACTGGCGTAAATACTATTGTGCAAAATATCATAGCGAGTCAATCCAAAATAAGAATCTTGATTATGTCTGCTAAAAGCGGCTTGAACACCGATACTTTGCCACGGAATTTCAGGATTCACATACCCTGTTTTCAAGGACACATCGAACCGTTCAGTATCAATTTCACTTCCCCAAGCATTGGTAGTGAGCTTATCGGTATCTGGATCGAAGTCAAGTTGACCGGTTTTTTTAGAGTCGTTCAAATATCTAAAATTGATAAAACTTACAAACCCTTTTTCTGGATTGGTGTATTGCCAGCGATTCATGATATTTATTTGATCGTAAAGGGGCATATCCAAAAATCCGTCATTATTACCGTCGTGCTTTTCATTATGCCTATTTCCATGCAGATACAAACCAGTACTCCATTTTTCACTCACTTGAGTATTCAAATGAACGTTGGCTTCCAACCGTGTGCTACTTGCGCCATATAAATTAACGAAAAGCCGATCGTCGGTAGATGGCTTTACCATCTCGGTATTAATTTGCCCCACGATACTTTCAAACCCATTTGTCACACTACCGGCGCCTTTGGTGATCTGTATACTTTCTACCCATGTGCCTGGTGTAAAACTTAAACCATAAGCTTGTGAAGCGCCCCGAATCGTCGGAATATTTTCTGACGTTATTAGAATATAAGGGCTTGTTAATCCCAACATTCTTATTTGCCTTGTGCCAGTTACTGCATCGGCGAAGTTAACATCAATAGAAGGGTTCGTTTCAAAACTTTCCGAGAGATTACAACAAGCAGCCTTTAATAATTCATCGCTGCTTATGGTCATGATATTCTCTGAACTTAAATACGATCTTGAGGTTGCCTGATTCCTGGCTGTGAGCATGATTTCATCCAATTCGCCCGTGGCTTTTAGCTCATGCTTTATGTATTTAGGTTGATTGACGATCAACGTGTCGGTTTTAAAACCTACAAAACTAATCACAAGTTTGGTACGGTTTTCCTGATACGGAATACTGAATTTTCCATCAATATCCGTAATCACACCAACGGAGGTATCCGACCAATACACATTAGCTCCTGCCAATGGAAATAGTTTGTTATCTGATGTTTTTTCAGTGACAATGCCCTCTATTTTTTCTTGACTGAAAGATATCAAGGGACAAAGAAGTAATATAAATAATATATGTTTCATTCTTTAGTTTGAGATATTAGAATAGTGTATTGAAAATCACCTTCAATACATAAAATCCGAATGTTAATCTAAAAAATCAAATGGTGAAGACCTGGTCTAAAACCTGTATATCGGTAACCAGATTGGGAGGAGAATAGTCTTTATGAGGTATATTTTTTTTCTCAATCGGTTCAGAAATAGCGAAGTAATAATTGAAACTACTATTTATGACATCAGATTGATGAATTACAAAATCACTATCTGTTGTAAGCTTCAGGTTATCCTGACCCTTAATAACTTCAATATCATCTTTACAACAAAGCTTTTTTGGAGCTGACTGTAGATCTGTATCACACCCCTGAACTTTTGTAAATACTGCTGAATCTACTAACGTATCGCCACAAAAATGCTGTTCCAATGTAAAGGACACCGTTGAGAATAGCACCAAAAATGCCATCAACGTCGAAAAAGATTTATGCACGATTATTTTAAACATCGGCGCAAAATTACGAAAAATATCACGCTTCGTTTGATTTTAAAACAACCTTAACTTTTATGATGTACCAATTTATAATAATAAAAGGCTGGCACCAATAGAAGCAGCAATAAGGGTTGTATTAAAAATCGTCTGATATTGAAGAAAATATAATAATCGTCCTTCTGCGGATTTATGACGAAATATAAGAAACATAATAGCAATACTAAAAAGGCTATCACATATATAAATGATGCAAATCGGACGATACTTTTATCCTTAAAAAACAGGTAAATAATGCCGATTGAAAGGCTAGAATTTAAAAAATACCGGAGCGTCGTAAATAAGATAAGTTTCAGTATTTCGCGTCTTGGATTATCGAGATATAAATAGTCATTTTTGAAGAACGACAGATAGGGATCATAAAACAGTTCATTTTCAAATGCCCGAATTACTATCAGACCACCAAACAATACCAATAGCACTATCATTTTTATAATATTGGTCATGACGCTTTTTTCATTTGTGAGAACCGATTGACCCAAAACATCCATAGCAAAAACACCATACCATAAATGATCAATGGGAAAATGACGGTGTGCAACTCTTCACGCCGCCACGGATAATGATAGAGTCCGATTGATAATATGACAATTCTAAACAAATTAACCGTATATATCAAAACACTTCCCGCCAGCGTATATAGCAGTGTCAATTTAAATGTTCCTGCAAATGCTATCATAAAAGAAATAAAAAGTATGATCACGCTTATGGAATTACAACCTTCCACCACACGAGCAACATATTTGCCATTCACAATAAGTTTAATCGAGGGCTCTTGCAAATGATTCTCAATGGAGGCCGTATATCCTGAAGATTCCAAGAGGGACTCGGTCTGTCTGGCTACGACATTTGTTAAATAATCAGGATAATAGTTAGAACCATCAGAAGCATCCAAGTATAAATTATACGAAATTGATAGAACCACATACACAATCATAAAAGTAAAAATGAACTTTATGACCGATTTATACTTGACAATTAAATCCTTCAAAATTGAGACGTTTTCTTCGAATTGTTAAATTTATATAAAAAAAATTCCCGAAAATTACATTTATAATACTTTTACGAAAACTTTACCAACAATGACCCTGGAAAAACTTAAGCCCAAAATATCCCAACTTGTCTGTAAAGAAGACCAGACGGTTGATCAAAAATTACTGGCAATCTGTGAGTTACTAGAAGCCCACATTGAGCATTATAACTGGGTTGGATTCTATTTTAAAAATGGCGACAAACCAGAATTAAAGCTTGGCCCATACGTTGGGGCTCCTACGGATCATACCATCATCCCATTCGGTAAGGGAATCTGCGGTCAGGTGGCTGTCAGTAATCAAAATTTTGTAGTACCAGATGTGTCTGCCCAAGACAATTATATTGCCTGCAGCATTACTGTTAAAGCCGAAATTGTCATTCCTATATTTGTGAATGGTGAGAACGTTGGTCAAATAGATATCGATTCAAATACTCCCGATCCGTTCAAGGAAGAAGACGAGCGATTTTTGGAATTTGTTTGTGCAGAAGTGTCTACCATACTCGCGTAATACCATCAACACAAAACCTTAAAAAAATCATTCCATATTTCGAAACTTTTGAAGTTTTAGGAATATGGAATTTTCATTGGCTACATGCCTGTTCTTATGGCTTCCACCGGATCTAATCGCGACGCCGAAATAGCCGGAATAACGCCGGACACCAATCCGATAATAGTGGATAAAATAAAACCTAAAAACATATTTCCGGTAGAGAGCACAAATTCAAAATCTCCTGTAAAACTTGATGCCACCAGGGAAATGATCCATACCAATGCCAATCCTACCAAACCACCAATAACCGCCAAAATTACTGCTTCAAATAAAAATTGAAATAAAATAAAACGATTCTTCGCACCCAACGATTTTTGAATTCCAATAAGGTTAGTTCGCTCTTTGACGCTGACGAACATAATATTGGCGATTCCGAAACCGCCTACCAATAAGGAGAACCCACTAATGATCCATCCCATTAAGTTCATTGTACCAATGACACTATCAATGGCATCGGTAAAGCCCGACATCTTATTCACAAAAAAATCATCAGGATCGCCAGCTTTCAGACCGCGATAGGTTCGGAATTTTTGTTTCATGACACTTTCAAAAGCACCCATGTCCACACCTTTTTCTGGCTTAATAATGACAGCTCCTGGGATACCGTCGGCACCGCCGTTTTTAAAACGTCTTACAAAATTTGCAGGCACATACGCTTTATCGTCAGGAGAATCGAAAATACCTGCACCAAATTTTTTCAAAATGCCTATAACTGTTAATTTTCTTCCATAAACGCGAATCTCCTTTCCTATAGGATTTTCAGATCCAAATAAATTTTCTGCAACCGAATAGCCAAGAACAATTACGGGAGACCCTGTGACAGATTCAGATTCTGTATAAAATCTCCCTGTGTCGATTTTCATGTCTTCAATTTCATAGATTTCCTGTGATACAGGATTAACCTCAACGCCCGCGATGGTCTCAGATCCATATTTCATACTTTCGCCAGATCCAAACATTATGTAAGCTACAGCATCAATGTCAGGAACATTACGCTTAATAAATTCGTAATCATCATATTCAGTTTGAGGAAAATTATCTCTTTGCCACCTAGGCACTTCAGTAGGACCGAATGAATATTTAGTGAGATACATGGTATTTTTATCCAAGCCCGAAAGATTATCCTGAATATTCTTATCTAAAGAATCTACTGCCGCCAGTACCGCAATAATTGAGAAAATACCGATGGTAACGCCAAGCAACGAGAGAAATGTTCGAAGTTTATTATTCGTCAAAGCACTTATGGCAAATGAAAAACTCTCTTTAAAAAGACGTAAGTAAAGCAGCATGATTTTGTTGGTATTGAAAAGAATTTAAAGATAGGACGTTTTCAACAATACATTGTTACAAAAAATATAAATAATCCCAGAGTCGTCAGTATGGTTTTCTTTTGAAAAATGTACTTTTGCACTCTAAACTACACATAATCATTATGAGCACCAATAAATCGATCACATCGGCCTTAATTTCTGTTTTCAGTAAGGATGGCATAGAGCCAATCGTTAGAAAACTGGACTCGTTAGGAGTAAAAATATACTCTACTGGAGGAACAGAATCTTTCATAAAGGATTTGGGTATTACCGTGATTCCTATTGAGGATGTCACCTCATACCCATCAATTTTGGGAGGACGTGTTAAAACTTTACATCCAAAAGTTTTTGGAGGTATTCTCAACCGTCAGCATAACGAAAGTGATGTAGCCGAGTTGAAAGAATATGATATTCCTCAAATCGATTTAGTGATTGTCGATTTATATCCATTTGAAAAAACTGTGGCTTCAGGTGCATCCGATGTAGACATTATCGAAAAGATTGACATTGGTGGCATATCATTGATACGCGCTGCCGCTAAAAACTTTGCAGACGTTATTTGTGTCTCTTCCATGGATGATTATTCAGAATTTTTAGAACTTTTGAAATTACAAAATGGAAAAACTTCTGAAGCCGATAGAAAACGCTTTGCGGGTAAAGCATTTAACGTTTCGTCACATTATGACACGGCCATTTTCAATTATTTCAATAGCGACAAAAAAGAAGCAGTTTTAAAAATAAGTGAGACCAATGGTGAAGAGCTCCGTTATGGTGAAAATCCGCATCAAAAAGGCTATTTCTACGGTGATTTCGAAGCCATGTTTACCAAAGTGCATGGTAAAGAATTAAGTTACAACAATCTTTTGGATGTTGACGCAGCCGTCAATTTAATGAATGAATTTAAGAATGATGCGCCCACATTTGCTATTTTAAAACATAACAATGCCTGTGGTCTCGCGCAACGGGATAGTATTCATCAGGCTTATGTAGATGCCCTAGCGGGGGATCCTGTTTCTGCATTTGGTGGTATTTTGATCAGTAATGTTCAAATAGATAAAATTACCGCAGAAGAAATAAACGACTTATTTTGCGAAGTGGTCATTGCGCCTTCTTTTTCAGACGATGCGCTAAACATTTTAAAAGCAAAGAAGAACCGTCGATTATTGATTTTGAATGATATTGAGTTACCACAAACAACGGTAAGAACCTGCTTAAATGGGATTCTTGTTCAGGATAAAGATAGTGTCACTGATACGCTTGAACATCTTTCTTATGCAACAGACACAAGGCCTAGTCAGCGTGAATTGGATGATTTATTATTCGCTTCTAAAATTTGCAAGCATACCAAGTCGAATACCATTGTTTTGGCCAAGAACAAACAACTCTGTGCCAGTGGAACCGGACAAACAAGTCGAGTGGATGCATTAAACCAAGCCATACATAAAGCACAATCCTTTAAATTTGATTTGAAAGGCGCTGTGATGGCCAGTGATGCTTTTTTCCCTTTTCCGGATTGTGTTGAAATCGCAGACAATGCAGGGATCTCATCGGTAATACAACCAGGTGGCTCTATAAAAGATGGCTTAAGTATTGATTATTGTAATACTCACGACGTGTCGATGGTTCTAACTGGGACGCGACATTTTAAACATTAATAGATTGATTTTTCGAGAAATAAGTATTCAATGGTGGTTTTTCTAAACTTGTGATCTTTAAATTCTTTAATTAAACCTGCATTTTATCATCTAAAATTTGATAAATAACGTATATTATATTATTACTAATATCTATTAAGATTTATTACATTTACAACAGCAACCAAAACGAGTATCAACTTTTACAATTAACGCACGCAGATGGGATTTTTTGATTTCTTAACAGAAGAAATAGCAATAGATTTAGGAACCGCAAATACACTTATTATCCATAACGACAAAGTTGTAGTGGATAGTCCCTCCATAGTCGCCAGAGATAGAATCACCGGAAAAATCATTGCAGTTGGCAAAGAGGCCAGCATGATGCAAGGAAAAACGCACGAAAATATAAAGACAATACGCCCTTTAAAAGATGGTGTTATTGCTGATTTTGATGCATCGGAGCAAATGATCAATCTCTTCATAAAAAACATTCCTGCGCTCAAGAAAAAGCTTTTCAATCCGGCACTCCGTATGGTGGTTTGTATCCCTTCTGGTATTACCGAAGTGGAAATGCGCGCTGTAAAAGAATCTTGCGAACGTGTTAATGGTAAAGAAGTGTATTTGATTCATGAACCAATGGCCGCTGCGATTGGTATCGGAATCGATATTATGCAACCAAAAGGTAATATGATCGTAGATATTGGTGGTGGAACTACAGAAATCGCGGTCATTGCGTTAGGCGGCATTGTTTGCGATAAATCTGTAAAAGTTGCAGGTGACGTATTTACAAACGATATTATTTATTACATGCGTACACAGCATAATTTATATGTTGGTGAACGCACAGCTGAAAAAATTAAAATACAAATTGGTGCTGCAACCGAAGATTTAGATTTACCTCCAGAAGAAATGAGCGTCCAAGGACGTGACTTGCTTACTGGTAAACCAAAGCAAGTTCAAATATCTTACCGTGAAATTGCAAAAGCTTTGGATAAATCGATTTTAAGAATTGAGGATTCCGTGATGGAAACGTTGTCACAGACACCTCCAGAACTCGCTGCTGACATCTATAATACGGGCATTTATTTAGCGGGTGGCGGTTCCATGCTTCGTGGTCTTGATAAGCGATTATCCCAAAAAACAGATTTACCTGTTTACATCGCAGAAGATCCTTTGCGTGCTGTTGTTAGAGGTACGGGCATTGTCCTTAAAAACCTTACGAAGTTCAAGAGCATCTTGATAAAATAGTAATTATAAATGCAACAAATTATCAATTTTGTTATTCGGAACAAAACTTTTCTTTTGTTTCTGTTGCTGTTCGGTCTATCACTATTTTTCACCATTCAATCCCATCAGTATCACAAAAGCAAATTTTTGAACTCTGCCAACGTAGTTACGGGCGGTATGTATCAAACCACTAATGGTATTGGCCAATATTTAAATCTGAAGGAGGAAAATGAAGCTCTCATTGAGGAAAATAGAAAATTGCGAACCATCGTTTTCAATCTTGATCTGGATACCTTACGGATTTCAAAAATAGACAGTACGTTGCTTGGCGATCATTACCGGTTTACAAGCGCCGATGTC
The DNA here is from genome assembly GCA_038259855.1 of Flavobacteriales bacterium. GTDB lineage: Bacteria > Bacteroidota > Bacteroidia > Flavobacteriales > Flavobacteriaceae > JBPOFM01. Next base: position 15,573 of record JBBSOJ010000003.1, on the reverse strand, counting down.
TTTAAAAATAGCTATAGTCTTACAAATAACTATTTAACCATAAATAAAGGATCGGGCGATGGCATTAAACAAGATTATGGTGTTATTACCTCCAAGGGAATTGTTGGCATCATTGAAAACACCTCAAAAAACTATGCTACTGTGCTGTCTGTTTTAAGCAAAAATATCAGTATCAATGCTCAACTTAAGAAAACGAACAACATTGGATCTCTTGTTTGGAATGGTAAATCATCGGAGATTGTTCAATTGACTGACATTTCGAAATTCGCTCCTGTAGCCGTTGGTGATACGATTATGACCGGCGGACAATCGACCATATTTCCAAAAGGGATTATGGTGGGAACTATTCAAGATTTTTCCCTTGACATCGGAGGTGACACCTACACCATCAACATTCGACTTTTTAATGATATGACCAACATCGGTCATGTTTATATCATAGAAAATTTGAATGCCACTGAAATCAAATCATTACAAAGTCAAACCAATGAATAACGCAACACTCCAAAGTAGCCTACGTTTCATTGTTTTGGTGTTAGCACAGGGCTTGGTAATTAATCATATTAATTTTTTAGGGTATATCAATCCGTATCCCTACATTCTTTTTATTGCACTCTTCCCTATAAACAATAATAGGCCCATGTTTATATTTTTAAGTTTCCTATTGGGTTTGTGTGTGGACTTTTTTACGGATTCTGGAGGAATACATGCGGCGGCTTGTGTGACCATTTGCTACATCCGACCTCCTATTCTGAAATTTTCATTTGGTACGATTTATGATAACCAAACCATTAAATTCAATCAAATTGACATTGGAAGCAGAATCGTTTATTTTTCAATCATAACGATTTTTCATCATATCATTCTTTTCTCATTAGAAGTTTTTAATGTCTCCGATATATTACTAATTTTGAAAAAAACATTATTCTCAAGCATTTTTACGATTGTACTCTGCACCTTATTGAGTATTTTATTCAGCCCTAAACGAAAATGAGAAAGCTTTTACTTTTTTCAATTATCACTACTGTCGGAGTTATTTTCATCGCCCGTCTGTTTTATCTACAGATATATAAACCAGATGTTTATGATATTTATGAGGATAATGCCATTCGTAAAGTCTATGATTATCCAAAAAGAGGTTATATCTATGATCGACACGGGGCACTTTTAGTCGCAAATCAGCCTTCTTACGACGTTATGGTCATCCCTAGAGAAGTTGAACCCTTGGATACCCTGGAATTCTGTTCTTTACTTAATATTACCAAGCAAGACTTTTTAACTATTTACAATAAAGCATACGTCTATTCACCACGGTTGCCTTCAGTATTTATTCCGCAATTATCGAGAAATGACTTTGCGAAATTGCAAGAAAAAATTCGAAAATTTGAAGGATTCTATATTCAAAAGCGTTCTTTAAGAGATTACCAACGTTCCATTGGCGCGAATGTTTTGGGTGATATCGGTGAAGTCAATAATGCCCTAATTGCTAAATATCCCTATTATAACATGGGGGATTTTATTGGCAAACAAGGTGTGGAACAAACCTATGAGGATGTTTTGCGGGGGGTTAAGGGTATAAAATTTATTCAGAAAGATCGCTTTAACCGAGATATTGGTGCTTATAAAGATGGAATTTATGACACTCTACCACAATCAGGTCGCGATATCACGATTACCATTGATGCCGTATTGCAGGAATATGGTGAGAAGTTGATGCAGCATAAACGTGGCGGGATTGTAGCAATTGAACCGGCAACAGGAGAAATCATTGCCATGATTTCCGCACCAACATACGATCCCAATCTGATGGTTGGAAGACAGCGCTCTACAAATTTCAATAAATTACTTCGAGACACCATTGCTAAACCTTTATATGACCGCGGACTTCAGGCGATGTATCCTCCAGGATCTCCTTTTAAAATCCTCAATGCATTGATAGGACTTCAAGAAGGCATCGTAACCACCGAAGATCGATTTGGCTGCAATCATGGTTATAGCTATGGAGGGAGAAAAATGGGTTGCCATAGTCATCCAAGCCCCTTGGCGATGAACGGTGGAATTTACAATTCCTGCAATGCCTATTTTGCTAATGTTTATAGACGGATTATCGATAAAACAAAAGATCCTGGAGCTGGCATGGATGTATGGAGCAACCATGTAAAAAGTTTTGGTTTAGGAAATTATTTGAATAATGATTTGTCAGTTGGGCAACCTGGTAAAATTCCGAATACAAAAACGTATGATCGTGTTTATGGCGAGGACCGATGGGGAAGCACCTACAATTTATCAAATGCCATAGGTCAAGGTGAAATCCTAACAACACCGATACAACTTGCCAATATGGCTGCAGCTATAGGGAATCGCGGTTATTATTATACACCTCACATCATCAAAAAGATTGAAGGTGGTGAAATTGATTCAACATTCACCAAACCGCATTACACTACAATCGATAAAGAACATTTTGAACCCATTGTTCAAGGAATGTTCGATGTTTACAACCATGGTACAGCGGCAATGGTTCAAATTCCTGGCATCGAGATTTGTGGCAAGACCGGTACGGCAGAAAATTTTATTAAGATAGACGGTAAAAAAACCCAATTGACAGATCATTCCATCTTTGTGGCTTTTGCTCCTAAAGACAATCCCACTATTGCTATTGCTGTCTTTGTTGAAAACGGCTATTGGGGAAGTAGATTTGCTGGAAGAATTGCCAGCTTAATGATTGAAAAATACATAAAAGGCGATATTACACGAACTGACATGGAAACTTGGATTCTGACACATGGACTGGAAAGTGAATATGAAAAACCCGTTTCTGGAAAACCATTTACAATTAATAAGGGTGCTACTATAGATATATTACCTCTTGAAGAAGAACCTAAAGAAAAAGAAATCACTACCAATAACAATCTTGGACTAAAGCCCGAACCCGAAGAGCAGTTATGATGACAATGCAGCGCGAACAGCGAGGACTTCGGTTAGATTGGATTACAATCATACTCTTTATGCTTTTGGTCCTTTTTGGTTATCTTAATATCCTTTCAGCATCCCATCAAGGTGAGGTTACGAATTATTTTGATACTGACCAGCCATTTGGTAAACAAGCTGTATTCATTATATTGACTGTAGGACTGATCATTTTGACGCTTGCCATAGAAGCCAAGTTTTATGAGCGTTTTGCGAGCATTATCTACATCGTGTCCATATTATCGTTAGTTGGACTTTTCATTTTTGGTAAAAATGTGAACGGTGCTACTTCATGGTATGCCATTGGAGGTATGACCTTACAGCCCAGCGAATTCGCTAAATTTGCCACCTCATTGGCAGTGGCAAAATTCATTAGTGACTTACAAACGAATATTACGACACTTAAGGACCAGCTCAAAACAGTTGCTCTGATTGTTATACCGGCCATCCTGATTCTACTTCAAAATGATGCAGGAAGTACAGTCGTTTACGCAGCTTTCTTTTTTGTTTTTTATCGAGAAGGCCTTCAGCGTATTTATCTCATCATCGGAGTCGTGATTATTATTCTTTCGGTGTTAGCTTTAAAATTAGGTATTTTACTTACCGTCATTTTAACGACATTATTGGTTGTAGGCTACCATTTTTTTGGCAAGAAAAAACGTCCGATGATCATTGAGAGTTTAAGTGTGTTGATTCTCTGCATCGGATTTTCATTCGGTGTGACTTATTTTTATGAAAATATACTAAAGGAACATCAGAGAGATCGGATTAGTTTATGGTTGCGATTGGAAAATGATCCGGAAAAGTTGAGGGAAATGAAGCAAACCATCCTTTATAACCTCAACGAATCTGAAAAAGCCATCAGTTCAGGCGGTTTGAGTGGCAAAGGATTTTTACAGGGCACACGGACCACAGGTAAATTTGTCCCAGAACAACATACCGATTATATTTTTAGTACGGTCGGTGAAGAATGGGGATTTATAGGTAGCGCGTTAGTGGTTATTTTGTTCGTAGCACTATTAACAAGAATTCTCTATTTGGCTGAACTTCAAAAATCCCAGTTTAGTAGAGTTTATGGATATTGTGTCGCCTCAATTTTGTTCATCCATTTTATGATCAATATAGGCATGGTTATGGGGCTGATTCCTACGATCGGTATTCCCCTGCCATTCTTCAGCTATGGTGGTTCTGGACTTTGGGCCTTCACCATTTTATTGTTCATCTTCGTAAAGCTCGATTCTAATCGTTTATACGACTGGTAATTTTGCCCATTCATTTAAGTGAGATTACCATCAAATGTCCTGATCGAACATATTATGATGACCTCTTATTATTGCCGAATTGTTAATTCAAGCTTTTCAGACTTGCCAACAGCGTTTCGATTTTAGCCAATGCATCTGCTTCTTTATTGCGCTCATTCTGTAGAACCTGCTCTGGTGCGTTATTCACAAAACGCTCGTTTGCCAATTTTTTCTGTACAGAGTTTAAAAACCCTTTGGTATATGTCAGTTCTTCCGTCAATTTCTTAATTTCTTCCTCAACATTGATGCTACCGGCTACGGGAATAAAATATTCATTTGACTGCACTCTAAAAGACAGAGCACCTTCGACGGTCGTGTCCACCGTTTCCATTTTTGAAATATTACCTAATTTAGCAATGACCGCATCAAATCTGTCAGAGAGTTTTTCGTTATTGATTACAGATAATTCAATGGTTTCTCTAAACGAAATATTCTTATCCTTACGAATAGTTCTTATCCCAGAAACTACGTCCTTGACCATTTCAAAATCTGAAATTAACTGTTCATTAAAAAGTTGCGTTTTAGGATATTTTGCAACAATCAAAGCTTGTTCAGGTGATCGATCTTCGAGATACTGCCAAATCTCTTCTGTTAAAAACGGCATAAAAGGGTGCAGTAATTTTAGATTTTCCTCTAAAATAGTTTTTATCTCACTATATGTTTTAGCATCAATAGGTTGTTGGTATTCGGGTTTAACAAGCTCTAAAAGCCAAGAACAAAAGTCATCCCAAACCAGCTTATAAACACTCATTAAAGCATCCGATAGTCTGTATTTACTGTAATGATCTTCAATGTCGGCAAGCGCCTTCTGAAATCTGTTTTGATACCATTCCACAGCAATTTTTGCTGCTTCGGGTTGCGCTATGTCTGCAACCTCCCATCCGTTCACCAATCTAAATGCATTCCAAATTTTATTGGCGAAGCCTTTACCTTGATTGCACAATTCTTCATCAAACATTAGATCGTTTCCAGCTGCGGAACTCAATAATAAACCGACGCGAACACCATCGGCACCATACTCTTCGATCAATTTAAGTGCATCTGGTGAATTACCCAATGATTTACTCATCTTACGACGTTGCTTATCACGCACCAAACCCGTTAAATAGACATTCTCAAAAGGTTTTTCACCTCTGTACTCATAGCCTGCCACAACCATACGAGCGACCCAAAAGAATAGGATGTCCGGACCTGTGACCAAATCATTGGTTGGATAATAATAGTTAATTTCGGGATTATTTGGATTCCGAATACCATCAAAAACACTTATGGGCCATAACCAAGACGAAAACCAGGTATCCAAAGCATCTTTATCTTGTCTCAAATCTTTCAGTTCGAGTGATTGCTCGACGCCCGCAGCCTTTTGCTTTTGATTGGCTAAAATTAAAGCAGCCTCCTTTGATTTGGCAACTACGAAATCATCTTCACCATCGCCATAATAGTAAGCCGGAATCTGCTGTCCCCATAATAGTTGACGGGAAATATTCCAGTCCCTAATGTTTTCCATCCAATGGCGATAGGTGTTATTAAAACGTTTAGGATGGAGCTTCACTTCGTCATCTACTAAAACTGCTTTTATGGCTGGTTTGACCAACTCTTGCATACTCAAAAACCATTGGTCTGATAGCCTAGGCTCAATGACCGCCTTGGTTCGTTCACTAGTTCCTACCTTATGTGTATAATCTTCAGATTTGACTAAAATTCCCAAATCGTCCAATTCTTGAGCAATGGCCATTCTAGCCGCAACTCTATCTTTACCTTCATGATGCAAACCGAAACTGTTCAAAGTTCCATCATCATTCAATACATCAATAATTTGTAAATCATGTCGATCACCAATGGCTTTATCATTAACATCGTGCGCTGGGGTTATTTTTAAGCAACCTGTCCCAAATTCCATATCCACATAATCATCCGCAATGATCGGTACCGAACGATTGCAGATCGGAACAATGACATTTTTACCAATTAAATGTTTAAATCGATCATCTTTGGGATTGACACAAATGGCCGTATCTCCTAAAATCGTTTCAGGTCGGGTGGTCGCAATCGTTACAAAATTGTTCTCACCTTCAATTTGATATTTAACGTAATACAATTTGTCAGTACGTTCTACGTGAATCACTTCTTCATCAGATAAGGTAGTTTTGGCTTCAGGATCCCAATTGACCATTCTATAGCCTCTATAGATTAACCCTTTATTGAAAAGATCGACAAAAACGTCAATGACCGATTCACTCATATCATCGTCCATGGTAAATTTGGTGCGATCCCAATCACATGAACAGCCCAATTTTTTCAACTGTTCTAAAATAACACCACCATACTCATGCGTCCAATCCCAAGCATGTTTCAAAAATTCCTCGCGTGTAAGATCATTTTTGTCAATACCTTGCTCTCTCAATTTGGCAACTACTTTAGCTTCTGTAGCTATCGACGCGTGGTCAGTACCAGGTACCCAACATGCATTTTTTCCCTGAAGTCGCGCCCGTCTGATTAATACATCTTGTATCGTATTATTGAGCATATGGCCCATATGTAGCACACCAGTAACATTTGGCGGTGGAATAACGATTGTATAAGGTTCCCGATCGTCTGGAGTTGAATGAAAATAATTATGGGTCATCCAGTAATCGTACCACTTATTTTCAACGTCAGAAGCTAAATATTTTGTTGGAATTTGCATGTTTTGGTATTGTTATTGTAATATAGATACAAAAGTACTTATATTTCTTTTTTCGTGAAATGATAACCGTAATTAATACAGTACAAGATTTTAGAGGTCACTTAACATCGTATAATGACCGATTTATTTTGATAAGCGGGAAAAAGTAAGTAATTTTGAAAGTTAAAGTAAATGTGAATTTTAAAGCAATTCTTTAAAAATTTTAATACAAAAATTTAATTTTAAATATAAAACCAATGAAAAATTTAGTTGCAATTTTATTTGTAAGTTTAGTTAGCTTCGGCGCTTTAGCTCAAGAAAAAGTAGCGAAAATCGAATTTAAAACAGAAACGATCGATTATGGCACTATTGAAAAAGGGGCAGATGGTGTTCGAGTTTTTGAATTTACCAATACAGGTACAGCACCGTTAATTGTAAGCGACGTTAAGTCAACTTGCGGCTGTACGGTTCCCAAAAAACCAGAAGGTCCAATCATGCCAGGAAAAACTGGTGAGATTTCTGTGAAATATGATACTAATAGAGTTAATCCTATTAGAAAAACAATTACAGTAACATCTAATGCTGATACACCTACAGTAGCTTTAAAAATTAAAGGCGAAGTGGTGGATTCTTCTAAAGCGAGTGTTTTAGATAAAAAAGACAGAAGCGTGATGGAGCAATAAAAATTAATATTCTTATCATAAAAGTTCCCTTTTGCAACTACTGCAAAAGGGAATTTTTGTTTAGGACGGTTTTGTTTATAGAGCTAAAGCTTAAGTTTTATAAAACCTTATAGCGTCCATTCTCAAATTGATTTTTGAGGCAGTAATTAAAAAAAGTTGGATAGATTTTAGCACATTAACTAAAGGATTTCAACCCCTAAATCAAAAAAAAACTTTTCATAAAATTATCTTATAAAGCCATAATTTTGAAAAAACTTTGAGATAATTTTCAGTACTTTGCTCACTAAAATTTATAGACCATGCCAGCGATATCTCAAAAAGGGCTCTCCATGCCTGAATCTCCAATAAGAAAGTTAGTACCCTATGCCGAAAGTGCCTATAAAAAAGGCAAAACTGTCTACCACTTGAATATTGGACAACCTGACATTAAGACACCTGAAGTTGCTTTAGACGCCGTAAAAATCCATTCTTTGGACATTTTAGCTTATACCAGATCAGAAGGTTCTGAAGATTATAGAAAGAAAATTGCAAATTATTATAAAAACAATAATATCCATGTCAGTCATTCTGATATCATCGTTACTACAGGCGGAAGTGAGGCATTGCTTTTTGCCTTCGGAAGCATTATGGACGTAGGAGATGAAATAATCATTCCAGAGCCATTTTATGCGAATTATAACGGCTTTTCTACAGCTTCCAACGTTAAGGTTGTCCCGGTGATTTCAAAAATCGAAGATAATTTTGCGTTGCCAGCCATTGAAGAGTTTGAGAAATTGATCACACCAAAAACGAAAGCGATTCTTATTTGTAATCCAGGAAACCCCACCGGTTACTTGTATTCTAAAGAAGAGATTAAAAAATTGGCTTCTATTGTCAAAAAGCATGATCTCTTTTTAATTGCCGATGAAGTCTACAGAGAATTTGTATACGATGGTATCGAGTTTTATTCAATCATGCAAGAAGAAGGTCTCGAAGATCATGCGATCATGATCGATTCTGTATCAAAACGCTATAGTATGTGTGGTGCAAGAATTGGTTATTTGGTTTCTAAAAACAAGGATGTCATTAAAACAGCGTTGAAATTTGCTCAAGCCCGCTTGAGCCCTCCAACTTTGGCGCAAATTGCCAGTGAAGCCGCATTGGATACCCCACAAAGTTATTTTGATGATGTTATTAAGGAATATGTCAAAAGAAGAAACACCTTAATTACAGAACTTGAAAAAATTGAAAATGTAAGAGTGGCGAAACCAAATGGCGCATTTTATTGCATTGCAGAGCTACCCATAAAAGATGCTGATCATTTTGCACAATGGCTATTGGAAGATTTCGACATCGATGGTGAAACGGTCATGGTCGCGCCTGCCGGTGGTTTTTATTCAACTCCAGGTGTAGGTAAAAATCAAATTAGAATCGCCTACGTTTTAAATGAGAATAGTTTAATAAAGGCGGTGCATATTTTGGATGAAGCCTTAAAGGTGTATCCTAACTAAATGCAAATTCAAACCAATAAATCCATTAAACAGTTTAATACCTTTGGTATTGATGCTAAAGCAACCCATTTCATATCAGTTGATTCGATTGATGAACTCAAACAGGTCCTGACCTTAAAAGAGTATCCCAAGATCTTCATTTTGGGTGGCGGAAGCAATATGTTATTGACCAAAGATATCGATGCCTTGGTCGTACAAGTGAATTTACGAGGTATGGAAGCGGTCTATGAAACCGATGACACCATACACGTTAAGTGTTACGCAGGTGAAAATTGGCATGAATTTGTTTTATATTGTTTAGATAAAAATTACGGTGGCCTTGAGAATCTCTCGTTAATTCCCGGAAATGTCGGGAGTGCTCCCATCCAAAATATTGGGGCTTATGGCGTTGAATTAAAAGATGTATTTGTGAGTTGTGATGCCTTGGAAATTGAGACCCAAACCATTAAAACATTTCATTTTGATGATTGTGATTTTGGCTATCGTGAATCAATTTTTAAAGGAGAAGCGAAAGGCAAATATATCATTACCAGTGTTACTTTCGAGCTTACAAAGAAAGCGCATAGTTTACAAACCAATTATGGCGCTATAGATGCTGAACTAAAGTCCATGGACATCGAGCAGCCGACGATTCAGGATATCTCGAATGCAGTGATTGCCATTCGGAAAAGCAAACTTCCAGATCCCAAAGAAATAGGTAATAGTGGAAGCTTTTTTAAGAATCCGGTAATTTCGAAAGAGGCGTTGGAAACACTTAAAACCAATTTCCCAGAAATTCCAAGTTATATTGTTTCTGAAACAACCGTAAAAATCCCTGCGGGATGGCTTATTGAGAAAGCTGGTTTCAAAGGCAAGAGACTTGGAGCGTATGGCGTTCATAAAAATCAGGCTTTGGTTTTGGTCAACTATGGCGGCGCAAAAGGAATTGACATCTACAATTTAGCGCTTCTGATACAAAAAACAATTTATCGTATCTTTCATATTCATATAGAGACTGAAGTAAATATTATTTAAATCACATCCCTTTTTTCATTTTGAAATAGGTGATGTATCTGTTGCTAATGATCTAAAAAAAAGTCTGCAACAATTCCCAAAATAAAAACCTTTGAGCACATCGTTAGAACAAAATATTGTAAACCTTCTTGAAATTGGCGATAAAAAGGCGCTCAATTTGCTCTATGAAAACTATTCAGATAGTCTCTATGGCGTTATTCTTAAAATTACCAAGAATGAAGAAGTCGCTCAAGACGCGCTACAAGAAAGTTTTATAAAAATTTGGAAGAATTCAAAAAAATATGATTCCTCTAAAGCAAAATTATTTACGTGGTTGTACCGAATTGCCAAAAATACCGCCATTGATAAATTAAGAAGTTTCAATAATCGTTTTGAAAAGGAAGTCCAAATTGATAAATCAGACGTATATATACTACCAACACACAATTTAAATCAAGATGTCATTGATTTGAAAGACCATGTTGGCCGACTGGACAGCAAGTACCAAATTGTGCTAAACGCTCTATTTTTTGAAGGCCTAACGCAACAAGAAGCAAGTGATGAATTGGAAATTCCATTAGGTACTATTAAGTCTAGATTAAAAATTGGATTGCGGGAACTCAAAAAAGTTTACAATCCATAATACATCAAAAGATATGGAAGCAACGCTACAAACATTCATTAATTCGGGTCTAATTCAAAAGTACATTTTAGGCGAGACGTCATTGTCAGAGTCGAAAGAAGTAGAACATTATATTTCAGAACATGCTGAAATTAAGGACGAATACCAACGTTTACAGGACAATCTAGAGATTATTGCTAAAGCAACTTCTGTTGAGGCACCAAAACACATTTTAAGTTCGGTATTGGAAGCACTGGATGATCAACCGGTTGTCAACCTACGGGCCAACACAACTAAAACACCTTGGTTTAGTCTTGCAGCTAGTTTTGCCGCTGTAGCTTTTGCCATATTGGCGTTCTTACAATACCAACAAAACGTAGAATTAATTGAAGAAAATCAAGTTGTTGTAGAAGAGATATTTGATCTGAGAAGTGATATAGAATCCTACAATTCGAAACTTGATAATGTGATGCTTCAATTCCAAAGCCTTAACAATCCTGAAACAGAGAAGTATGTTTTAAGAGGAAATTATAGAGCTAAAAACTTAAAAACCGTTGCCTATATCAATGCGATAGATAAGACATCAATGATTGATGTTGTTTCTTTACCTACATTACCCGAGGAGCAGCAATATCAAATGTGGGCTGAATTGCAAGATAAAATGGTAAGTCTGGGAATTTTAGATGCCAATGACCGTAAGTTGAAATCCATACCTTATACAGAGAATGCGCTCGGATTGAGTATCACTATCGAAAATAAAAACAAGGCAACACAAAAATCCAATGCTGAAAATTCGGTAGCCGAAATTACTTTAAAAAACGGCAAAGAATAAAGTGACTCTAAAAATTGACTTAAAACCGCTCATTGAGCGGTTTTTTTAGTTTTCGTCATTAGGAGATGAACCGTCCCAATCATCCATTAAATAGTTATGTTATCCTCTCTAATTATCTTATCTTTGCCAAAAATAATTCATCATGAAACTGCTACTTATTACATTGATACTTTTAGGACTTGGTGTTGCTGGCATAGCTATAAAAATTTGGGCGAAAAAAGACGGTAAATTTGCAGGCACTTGTGCTAGTCAAAACCCAATGCTCAACAAAAATGGCGATAATTGTGGATTTTGTGGTAAATCTCCCGAAGAGTACAAATCATGCAATGAACCTCAACATTCATAAAATTTCATGCCTATTTTTGAAATTCTACTCTACCTTTTCGGTTTAATTGTTCTCATTCAAGTATTTTTTTACGGCGTTGTCTTCGGAAACTTCACATCTAAAAAAATAGATAGATCGTTCGTAAAAAAGGCTGTCTATCCTATTTCAGTTCTCGTATGTGCTAAAAACGAGGCTGAAAATTTGAAAAAAAATCTTCCTCTATTTCTTGCTCAAGACTACCCCAATTTTGAATTGGTTTTGATCAATGATGGTTCAACCGATGCGACCCTCAAAGTGATGCAACGGATTCAAAAAGAACACGAAGCCATTAAAATTGTCAATGTTAAAAGTGTTGAGGCCTTTTGGGGAAATAAAAAATACGCCCTTACATTAGGAATTAAAGCCTCTTCACATGAGCATCTATTATTTACGGACGCAGATTGCAAACCATCTTCCAATCAATGGATAAAAGAAATGACCGGCCATTTTTCAAATGAAAAATTAATTGTTATAGGATATGGAGCGTATCAAAAAATTCCAAAATCCTTTCTTAATAAACTGATTCGGTTTGAAACTTTATTAACGGCACTACAATATTTTTCGTATGCCAAATTAGGTCAACCCTACATGGGCGTTGGTAGAAACTTGGCGTATACGAAGTCTTTATTTTTTAGCGCCAATGGATTCATTAGTCACATGAATATCAAATCTGGGGACGATGATTTGTTCGTCAATGAGGTCGCAACCAGTTCGAACACTGCATTATGTTCTTCAGACGCTGGTTTTACAGAATCTGTTCCAAAGAAAACCTATGCAGATTGGATCTTACAAAAAAGACGTCATGTAAGTACAGCTAGTTTTTACAAGACCAAACACAAGGTGATGTTAGCGTTGTTTTATATCTCCCAAATATTATTTCTTATTCTGGCAATCGTTCTTATCAGCTCATTGCAGTTTTGGCAAATAGTCGTCGGTCTCATCGTCATGAGGTATCTTGTGGCCTACATCAGTTTGGCAACTGCGATGAAAAAATTAAAGGAATCTGATCTGATTGTGTTTATTCCATTGCTGGAACTGTTTTTAATTGTGTCACAATTCTCTATCTTTATAAAAAACCTGACCTCAAAACCAACTCATTGGAAATAAAACAAGCTATTGAAAATGCAAAACAGAATGACCAAAAGGCATTCAACCTCCTGTTGGATCGATTTTGGAATGATGTTTACGGATTTCAATTGAAGCGAACCGAAAATGAAAATGACGCAGAGGACATCACCATCCAAACATTCTCAAAAGCATTTGATAAAATAAATACGTATAAGGAAACATACGAGTTCAAAACGTGGTTGATTACCATCTCTAAAAATATTCACATCGATCTATTAAGAAAACGCAAATCACAGATGGCCAACACAATTAGAAAAGGTACTGATGATGAGTTTTATGACATAATTGATGCCTCTCCATCTCCTGAAGATGATTTGATTACAGAACAGAATCTTGCCAAACTGCTTCGAGATATCAAGAAGTTGAAACCACATTATCAAGAAGTTATCCATTTAAGATTTTTCCAGGAATTGAGTTATCTCGAAATTTCTGAACAGCTTAATGAGCCCATCAATAACGTTAAAGTAAAATTGTTGCGTGCCAAAAAATTATTGGCAGATATTATTACACGCACATAGATCATATTTATCAACTGACTTTTAAAACCTTTAAATAAGATTTGTTTAGGTTGGCCGATCATTTACAATAGACAAACAAATTTATTTACAATGTAGTTTCCAAAACGAATAGTTTCAGTAAGCTCTATTATGTTGTCTTTCTGAAAAGCACCCTTGTATGCGATGGCCAAGTATTGTTTGATTTCGAGTACCCAAACAACTAAAGCATAGTCAGTAATTTTATGATTATATCTTATATCTAGCCTTGCCTCACCTTTTTTATAGATTTCAGCTTTTGATATTTGAGAACATTTTAGTAAAATATTATGACGAATCTCTCGAGTGCAGATTTTACTTTTGGAATTTATAATTCGTATCTTTGCTTATCAAATTTCAGACACAAATGAATTTAGAAACTGTTTCCAATATTCTACCAGAACGTCAGGCAAAACCAAAATGGCTACGTGTAAAACTCCCTACTGGGAAAAAATACACAGAGTTAAGAAGTTTGGTTGATAAATACAAACTCAATACCATCTGTACTTCCGGTAGCTGTCCGAATATGGGGGAGTGTTGGGGAGAAGGAACGGCCACCTTTATGATTTTGGGGAATATCTGTACACGATCTTGTGGATTTTGCGGGGTAAAAACGGGACGTCCAGAAAACGTAGATTGGGATGAACCTGAAAAAGTAGCCCGTTCCATTCGTATCATGAACATAAAACATGCTGTTCTTACAAGTGTTGACAGAGATGATTTGAAAGATATGGGAAGCATTATGTGGTCTGAAACAGTCAAGGCCGTTCGCCGAATGAATCCAGATACAACCTTGGAAACTTTGATACCAGATTTCCAAGGTATTGAACAGCATATTGATAGAATTATCGAAGTCGCACCCGAAGTAGTTTCCCATAATATTGAAACTGTTAGGAGATTGACGCGAGAGGTCCGAATTCAGGCAAAATATGACAAAAGCATGGGGGTTCTCAAATATCTCAAATCAAAAGGACAACGACGAACTAAATCTGGTATTATGCTTGGATTAGGTGAAACCAGAGAAGAAGTGATTGAAACGCTTCATGACTTGAGAGCCAATGATGTGGATGTCGTTACGATTGGCCAATATTTGCAGCCCAGCAAAAGACATTTACCTGTAAAGCAATTCATACTTCCCGAACAATTTGAAGAATACAGAACTATTGGTCTCGATTTAGGTTTTAGGCACGTAGAGAGTAGTGCATTGGTGCGCTCCTCTTACAAAGCACAAAAACACATTAATTAATGATACGCATTGCCATTAATGGTTTTGGTCGCATAGGTCGTCGTGTCTTCAGATTGATTCAAGAGCGAGATGATATGGTTGTTGTAGCCATAAATGATTTGGCAGACGCGAGAACTTTAAGTCATTTACTTAAATATGATAGTATCCATGGCGTTTTCGAAAAAAAAACCACTTCAATTGGCACTGATATTCATGTAGATGGTATAGTAATTCCATTGCTCAATCATTCACATACATTAGACATTAATTGGATGCCCTATAATGTTGATGTAGTTATAGAATCAACGGGGAAATTCAAAAGCATCGCTGATTTACAAAACCATATTACTAATGGGGCCAAGCAAGTGATCCTTTCTGTCCCGCCAATGGATGATCAAATTGATACTGTGGTTCTCGGCGTTAATGATGACAGCTTAAATGGTACCGAAACCATTATCTCAAACGCATCTTGTACCACCAATAATGCAGCGCCAATGATTGATGTCATCAATCGTTTGTGCAAAATTAAACAAGCTTACATTACAACCATCCATAGTTATACAACAGACCAAAGCTTACACGATCAACCACATGCTGATTTACGACGAGCTCGGGCAGCAGGTCAATCAATTGTTCCAACAACAACAGGAGCAGCAAAGGCATTAACAAAGATTTTCCCTGAATTGTCAGATGTCATTGGTGGTTGCGGTATACGCGTCCCTGTGGCGAATGGATCCCTTACAGATATTACGTTTAATGTTGAATCT
>JBBSOJ010000002.1:0-37158 GCA_038259855.1 Flavobacteriales bacterium | reverse complement strand
TAAGTTTTTAAAGCCATCCGAATTAAAATTCAAATACTCAACCATATAACCAAAAGTGGGCTTACTGTCGCCGATTCTCGCTCTAAATTGGCCTGTGTTGTAAAGTCCATAGGAACCAAAAACACTTCCTGATAAAGTCTTTGGTATTTGACTCGATATCATATTTATGGCGCCTCCTGTCGTAAATGGTCCATACTGTACTTGACTACTACCTTTCAGTATTTCAATAGCTTCCATTCTTGCAATAGATGGAAAGTAATACGCTGCTGGTGCGCTATAAGGTGCGGGCGCAATCAACACGCCGTCTTCCATGATCGATATTTTTGAGCTTCTTTCAGGAGATGTGCCTCTTAAACTAATATTGGGGCGCAACCCAAAACCATCTTCCTCATAAATATTGACTCCGGGCACCGAGCGCAACACACGATTGATGTCTGTATAATTGAATTTCTTTAATTCTTCTGGCGATATGTAGTAAGAAGAACCCGTTCTATTCTGCGCCACAAATTTATTTCCAAAAATGACATTTGCGGAAATAATGACTTCCTTTAAAGTTTGTACGGAATCTTTGGGTGTTTCAGTTTGGGCAAACGTATTAATGGCCAGAAGTGCCGTGAACAGTACTAAAATCTGCTTCATTTTATTTAGACTTAATATGAATAGTGAATTTTGAGGGTGCAAATTTATAAACAATTCATCCTTTATGCAAGCTTATTTAGATTTAATAAGAATAATATTTTCAAATTATTGATACTGAATTTGTTGGTAGATGATCTTTTTTTGTCTGCCTTTGGATTCTTGCTATAAATCTTTAAATAATCCATCTGTGTAGTAGAAATTGATTTAAAAATTGGTTGTTTGTTGATTTTACAAAAGAGCATGGTAATAATAAATGAGCACATGCTAAATCAGTTTATTAATAATAGTTGTACCTTTACATGCAATTAAACTGTAATTGCAATGACATCACACGATAGTAAAATTATAGGCGAAGGATTGACCTATGATGACGTTTTATTAGTTCCCGCATATTCTGAAGTACTTCCTCGAGAAGTCAACATTCAAGCAAAATTTACTCGTAATATCACAATCAATGTTCCTATTGTTTCCGCAGCAATGGATACGGTCACGGAAAGTGCTATGGCAATTGCGATGGCTCGGGAAGGTGGCATTGGCGTGCTGCACAAAAATATGAGTATCGCTGATCAGGCGAATGAGGTGAGAAAAGTAAAACGTGCAGAAAGCGGCATGATCACAGACCCGGTAACACTGATGTTAAATGCCAAAGTTCTGGATGCAAAAGAGCTTATGGCGGAACATAGTATTGGAGGAATCCCTATTGTAGATGACCACGGGATTTTAAAAGGTATTGTGACCAATCGCGATTTGCGATTCGAAAAAAATAACAATCGACCGATTATTGAGGTCATGACCAAAGATGATTTGGTGACCGCAGCTGTTGGGACTTCATTGCAAGAGGCAGAAGGAATTCTTCAGAATCATAAAATTGAAAAACTTCTCATCGTAGATGATCAATATAAACTTGCCGGACTCATTACGTTTAGAGACATTACCAAGTTGACCACTAAACCGATATCAAATAAGGATAGCTTTGGCAGATTGCGCGTTGCCGCAGCTTTGGGTGTGACCGCTGATGCTGTAGATCGAGCAGAAGCTCTGGTAAAATCTGGTGTGGATGCTGTGATTATTGACACGGCCCACGGACATACACAAGGCGTAGTAACGATTTTAAAAGCCATCAAGCAGCAATTTCCCGATCTGGAAGTGGTAGTTGGTAATATTGCGACAGGCGCAGCGGCTAAATTTTTGGTAGAAGCTGGAGCAGATGCCGTGAAAGTTGGAATCGGACCAGGATCGATATGTACAACACGGGTCGTAGCAGGCGTTGGATTTCCACAATTTTCAGCAGTTTTAGAGGTGGCTGCAGCTATAAAGGGCTCTGGAGTTCCCGTTATTGCAGATGGTGGTATTCGATACACAGGAGATATTCCCAAAGCGTTGGCAGCGGGAGCAGATACCGTAATGTTGGGTTCTTTACTGGCTGGTACCAAAGAATCTCCAGGAGAGACTATTATATATGAAGGGCGAAAGTTTAAATCGTATCGTGGTATGGGTTCTGTAGAGGCCATGAAACAAGGAAGCAAAGACCGCTATTTTCAAGATGTAGAGGATGATATCAAAAAGTTAGTTCCGGAAGGAATTGTCGGACGCGTTCCTTATAAAGGCGACTTATATGAAAGTATTCATCAATTTATTGGTGGGCTACGAGCGGGCATGGGATATTGTGGCGCTAAAGACATACAGACCTTGCAAGACACAGGAAAATTCGTAAAGATTACCGCCTCTGGAATAAACGAAAGTCACCCACATGATGTGACAATTACAAAGGAATCACCAAATTATTCTAGATAGGTTTAAGATTTTTTTCAATGTGATATAATTCGAAAGTGGATGTTAATGTAATTTAACATCCATTTTTTTTACGAGTATTGAGATCTATTGAAATATTTTCATTTTTCTTATAATGAATTTACCAAATGATAATGATCAATTTGAAGAATCATTCCTAAAACATGATAATTGTAGAACCATTACCGGAAATTCTATAAGATGAAAAATTCACACTCCAGCTATCTTTGAAATATCTTAACAATGGACATTTCGAAAATTAGTTATTTGTTTAAAGAGTATTTGAAATGTTTGTCATTCGAGATCTCAAAACCAAATCTTATGAAAATTTCCCTCAACTTTTTAGTCGTCTTTTATTTTACCGCTTGGATGATCAGTGTGATGGTCTTTAATGATTTTCAATTGATCAACATGTCGTTCCTTCTCTTGAGCTTTGCATCACTTGTTTTAGTTCTTGCTTTCAAAAGGAAAAAGTTACTTAATGTTGTTGAGGAAGAATAGATTAATTTCGCTATCAAATTTTATTTTTTTTCAGTGCATATGCTTTATTCGTGTTGTAATTAACAACGTCTTATTTATAAAAGCAAAACTAAATTACTGAAAATAGAGTGTCCACTCTTATTAGGTTTTTTCCAAAAATGCCCTTACTTCAGAAAAATAATCCTCTCCATAATATTTATAAAATTCACCATTTGGTTTTACAATTAAAAAGCCAGCACAATTCTGATGATCGGTAAAAATGTTGTTGTAGAAATAACCAGAGTCCATTATGAATTGAGAATCTTTCTCAAAACTATCGCTAAAATAGGAGTCTTTTGCAAAAACAAAGAAATCAATGGTATTATGTTCAGAACTTATTCTTGATGAAATCTCTTTTGAAATTGCGGCGTTTTGTTTGCCGCTTTTAAGGCGTACCAATAGGCAATTTTCCGCTCTTTGATAGTAATTTAAGGACGGATTTTCCGTCGGGTATAGAAGTCTTCAATTCCGTTTCCAATACAATCTTCAAATCAGTATATTCTGATAAACTTAATGTTCCGACGTAGGCACTCTTACTTTTTTGATATTCAGCATTGGGGTAGGTATTGATCTTGTCAAGTTCTTCGGAAGGTAATCTTGTTTTACAAGATAGGATTACCATAAGTGCTAAAATAAAGCAGATCAGATTTAGCATTTATTTGGAGTTTTTAGGTGATCAAGATAAGAATAAAATAGTCTTTAGCTAATAAAAATTTTCCATGTAGAAACGACAGCAGTTTCCATATTAATTTTATCGTTCATTCGTGTATTACAAATTTTGAAATTTATTGTTCTATAGACAAAAGTATCAGTTAAAGCAATTTATTCATATCGCAAATTGTTTAAAAATTAGGTTATGATCGCTGGTCAAATGAGTTAAAAGTTGATTCAAATGATGTTAAAATACCATCCATAAATGTCGTAAATTTGAAAGTTTTAATTCAATCTTTTTTTACCACAAAATATAGTTTCAACATCATATATATGCGAAATCACAACCTTTCAATTTTTAAAAATTTTAGCAGTTCTATTAAGTCCGCAACACTGTTTTGCGTTGCTATTGTTGGTTTCCAACTGACTTTACAAGCACAAGAAAAAAAGGTCGAGCAAGTGTTTTATTTTACTGGTAATACAGAGTTGGAAACCGGCAACCCAACGCAATCGGTTCTTAAAGCCATTACGAACATGTCTCAAAATGATGAGGAGGCAACTTTTGTGGCCTTGGGAAACATTACCAAAGATGGTTTTTCACCTAATAAAAAAGATCGTAAGGCTACTGAAGATTTATTGCAGAAAAGCTTAATGCAACCTTTGAAAAATTTTAATGGTAATATTATTTTTATGCCTGGTAAGAATGAATGGAATGCCAACGGCCATGAAAATATAGATGACATGGAGTCTTTCATTCAAGATAATAGTAAGGTGAAATTTTGGCCAAATGACGGCTGTGCTACAGAAATTGAAGATTTGGACATGGATAACGTAGAGTTATTGATGGTAGATTCACAGTGGTTCCTGGAAGATTGGGATAATCATTTATATCTGAACAACAAATGCGACATCAAAACACGCGATGATTTTTTCGAAAAGTTTAAGGATGATCTCAAGGATGAGCAAAACAAAACAGTGGTTGTGGCTGTCTATCATTCGGTGTTAACAGAGTCTCGTCAAAACTTTTTTGAGAATATTGGTGGTTTAAGCGTTGAGGATTATTACAGTACCAAACGTCAAGAATTGGCTGGTACAATGGAAACATTGGCGAGTTTATTTCCTGATGTCATTTTTGTTTCTGCGAGTGATAAAAATTTACAGTACATCGAAGACGATGGGGTTCCACAGATTATCAGTGGCGCTTCAGGTAACAAGCTCGATAATGTACGTCCTGCTAAAGAAGGTCAATTTACATCCAAGACAAACGGATTTGCACGTTTGACTGTTTATAACGATCGGACTTCTAAAGTAGAATTCTTTGCCACAAACAATAGTGGGTCCGAAAAGTTGTTTGAGAAAGTAATTCAGCGTCAACAGACCACGTTAGATGAGATCACATATCCAGATATAAACCAATTTGGCAATACATACAAAACGTCCGTATATACCAAAGATGAAACGGATAAAAGCGGGTTATATGAGTTTTTTTGGGGCCCACATTACCGTGATATTTACAGCAAGGACATTGAAGCGCCAGTTTTAAAACTTGAATCGTTTCCTGGTAATCTTCGTGCTGTGTCTGAAGGTGGTGGGAATCAATCTCGCTCACTTCGTCTTATGGATGATGAAGAGCATGAATATACCGTAAGGGAATTGCGTAAAAGTGCAACACGATTTATACAATCGAAAATCAAAGATCACTACGTAAGGGATTTTATGACAGGCACAATTGCTGAAGATGTTGTTCAGGATTTTTACACGACCGCCCATCCCTATGCGCCTTTTGCTTTAAATCCTATCTTTAAAAAACTAGATATTTATAATGCCGAGCCTAAAATTTATTACATGCCCAAACAAAAACAATTGGGCATCTATAATGAAGATTATGGCGACAAACTTTATATGTTTGAAGCGCACGCGGGTGATGAGAACAAATCATTTGAAATTTTCGGCGATGCAGATGATATTATAAGTACCAAAGATTTATTGGCAGATATCCGTAAATCGAAGAGAAGTCAAGTCGATGAGCCTAACTATTTAAAAGCGAGGTTGATGGATTTTGTAGTAGGTGATTATGATCGTCATTACGACCAATGGCGTTGGGCTGCTTATGAAAAAGATGATAGTACCACCGTGTATAAAACGATCCGTCGCGATCGTGATCAGGCATTTCCAAAGTACGATGGTATCTTTTTGAGCTTACTCAAAACGGGGATGATCGATTTTAGATCTATGGAACGTTATGATGAAGATGTAGATAATGTCAAATGGATGAGTCGGTATGCCTATCCTCTGGACCAGGCCTTCCTAAAAAGTATCACTTGGGAAGATTGGCAACAACAAGTACAATTTATACAGGATAATTTAACTGATGACACCATTGAGTCAGCTTTTGAAACACTACCCGAAGCAGCACAAGATGAGAGCATCGAGGAAATTAAAAAAATGATGAAGGCACGCCGAGATAATCTTTCGTCCATTGCAAAACGCTATCATGATTTTTTAATGCGTCATCAAATTATTCTTGGAACCGAAGACAAAGATGAATTCTTGATAACGAGAATGCCCAATGGTCAAACAAGCATTCAACTGACAACTGAAGATGGTCAATCATTCGAAAGACTTTATAGTAAAGATATTACAAAAGAAATTTGGATCTATGGTCTGGATGAAGAAGATACGTTCAAAATTGTTGGAGAAGGTGACCACTATATTCCTCTAAAGATTTTGGGAGGAGAAAATAATGATATTTATGATTTTGAAACAACACGTGCCGCTAAAGTGTATGATTATAAAAGTAAGAAGAACACCTTCACTAATAATAGCACTCGCAAATGGTTGGTTGACAGTTATGATATCAACACATACAACGATGCTTCACGTAAGTTAGATGCTTTCACTACATTCCCAGCACTAGGTTTTAATCCCGATACTGGAGTAAGCGCAGGCTTGAGCGGTACTTATACCACTTATGGACTGGCCAACAATCCATTTTCAACACAACAAACATTGACCGCTAAATTCTTTGCAGCTACCAGCGGCGTAGAGTTGGATTATTCTGGAGAATTCGCCCATGTATTCTATAACTGGAACTTTGGTTTAGATGCTCGGTACACGAGTCCTAATTTTGCGATTAACTATTTCGGAACCGGAAATGAGACCTTTTATGATGATGATGCTGTAGATCGAGATTTCAATCGTGTACGAATTACACAGTGGAGCGTTAAACCTTCTTTAAAATATAAAGTGGAGCGTGTTCAATTTAGCGTTGCGCCATTAGTTGAATCCTTGGAAGTTACTTATAGTAGCGAAAATAGTATCACCGGAGTTCCAAGCGTCCTGGATCCTAATGATAATGTGTTTGACAATCAGATTTACGGTGGGGCAGAAGTGGCTTTTCAATATAAAAATAAAAGTGGTGAAATATCATTTATTAGAAGAGGCTTTCAATTTGATGTCACTGCTGGTTATAAAGCCAATATTGATGATAATGACAATAAGTTCTCCTATATAAAGCCAACGCTTTCTATTGACTATCCTTTGCATCCAAGTGGTATAGCGGTACTTGCGACAAAAATTGGCGCGGAAATGAACTTTGGTGATGATTATGAATTTTATCACGCTGCAACGGTGGGAGGAAATCGTAGTTTGAGAGGATTTCGGAATGAACGTTTTAATGGCGACACATCTTTCTACCAAAGTACGGATTTGCGTGTTGGATTGTATCAATTCAAAACTAGTTTCATCCCTGTTAGGCTAGGAGTCTCTGCAGGTTTTGACTATGGGCGTGTCTGGCAAGATGGTGAAAATTCTGATCAGTGGCACAACAGTTATGGTGGTTCCATATTTATCAACGGATTTCAAGCGCTGACCGCAAATGTTGGATATTATATGAGTGATGAAACAAACCGAGTAATCTTTACGTTAGGATTTGCTTTTTAATAACAGTTCATTTGAAAAATTAGATCAATATTAAGTGTCTATTATCAGATAAAGGTCAATTCGCTTTTAGAAAATAAAAACACCAAAATAAAAACCCTAGAATAATTGCCATTGGCTTTGATTCTAGGGTTTTTCAATAAAATTGAATATAATTGACAATTAGTTGTCAGTATCTTCATAGAAGATCTCCACTGAATAGCTTGTTCCGTTGGTGGATTGTTGTACTGTAAACGTATTAGGTTGAATATTCGAAAATTTAAAATAAACAGTAGAGACTATTTGGCTACTGCCTCCAAGGTTATCGATTTTCATGATTCCTGCAGCTTCATCTTCCCAAGTCCAATTGCCACTTCCTGAAACCTGGTTGCCAAGCAGCATCAAGGTTTGTTCATAATCGCCATTGGAGTTAAAATACAAATCGGCTGTAAAATCATTTGAGTCATACCACCACTTGTCATAAAGTGATCCGTTTTCAACATTGACAGGCGTTACGTTGTCATCGTCGTCACTACTGCAACTGGTGAGCATCGTTATAGAGATTAGAAATATTGCGAAAAATTTACATGCGGTTTGAGTGTTCATAATGTTTCAGTTTAATTTAATTGATGGTTGGTAAAAGCCTATTTTTTAATTTAACTGGCAATTAAAGTCTTTCTATTTATTTCCACAAGATATTCACGTAAAAATTGTTTCGCAATTATGTTTAACAATTTGACCATTTCTTATGGCAGTCCTATTTTCTAATGAAATTTAACATACCGAGAATTGAAATTCTAAATAAAGTTCTGCAATAGCAAGCGATAAACAATGAGCTAGATGTTAAGATCAATTTCATCAAATTTCAAAAAAAAAGACGATCATTATAGTGACCGTCAGTTTAAAATAATGTGATATGCATTTTAAATTAAGCCTGCCCGCTTCATAACGCGCATGGCTTTTTTAGTGTCTTTCTCGGTAAAATTATAAGATCGGGGTAGAATGACCAATCGAGTTTTTTCGATGCTTTTTTCATTTTTAAATCGTATTCTAAAGTGACTCCGCCTTACAAATGGCTTTACAGGTCGAAAGGCGACATGAATGATGTCTTCACGCTTAATCATTTCGGTCGTAGAATAACTGACACTTCTGAAGATTTCATAGATCAAATACACAACACCTAAAAGGAAGAGTATGACTAAAAGCCAATTTTCTTCTTGATAATTTATATAAGCTTTGTATAACAGAAATATCGAAATCAGACCGTAAATGATAAGAAGGGTTGTAAGGACGTAATTGGAAGAAATGGTATTGGTATCTGTAGGTTTTTTTGCTTTAGTGAATATAATTCTGTCGGACAGCACATGGCAATAGCCTCTTGATGTCTTGAATGATTCGCGGTGTTCCATAGAGTGGGTTAGCTACTTTTGAATATATAGGGATATATAAGATAAGATTTTACCAAATTTTATAATCTCTAAAAATAGGTCATACCATTATTAAATCCTATGTTAATACAGACGAATTTCTTATTTATTACCAATGTGATATGTTATTACAATTATTTTTGTTTTGTAAAAAATGGTATGTCAATAAATCATTATATTTTTGTGAATATTTAAAAACGGATTTATAGCGTTAAAACCCATAAACATGTAATTTCGTTCTTTGTAAAATGATCTTAATTTATGACAGTGACGGAGTTCGAGCCCATTATAAAAGTTATTGAAGAAGCATATGAAATACCGCATTTAAATGCGACACGTAAAATTTCGGCTTTATTACCATATGATTA
Source organism: Flavobacteriales bacterium (assembly GCA_038259855.1). Taxonomy (GTDB): domain Bacteria; phylum Bacteroidota; class Bacteroidia; order Flavobacteriales; family Flavobacteriaceae; genus JBPOFM01. Next base: position 27,845 of record JBBSOJ010000002.1, on the reverse strand, counting down.
TTACCAATCAGAAAAGCGGTACCCCGTTTTATATCTTCAAGATGGACAAAATTTGTTCAATCCCATGGCGCCTTTCGGAGATTGGGCTATTGACAAGTCTCTAGGTAAATTGGCCCAAGAAGGGATGAGTGACATCATCATCATTGCTATTGATCATGGTGACCATGAGCGTATCAATGAATATTTACCGTATTACCATCCGAGATTTGGAGAAGGAAAAGGGAATTTCTATATTCAATTCATGATTGAGAAATTAATACCTTACATCAATAGCAACTTTCGTACGCTTTCAGATTTTGACAATACAGGCATCGGTGGTAGCTCCATGGGAGCGCTCATAAGTCTTCATGCTGGACTGTCCAATCCGAGAGTTTTCGGAAAAATGATGGTATTTTCACCAAGCTTATGGATTTCAAAAAAGATTTTTAAGAATATCAAATCTTTTGAACCTCTGGAGGAATCAAAGATCTACCTGTACTCGGGTGGTCAGGAAAGTTTTGAGCACCTTCCCAATGCACGAAAATTGGAACGCATAGTTCACGAAAAAATGGGGCGAGGACATAATATTAATTTTCACTTTTCGCTGAATGAATTTGGTAACCATAGCGAAGCACACTGGAAAGCGGAGTTTCCGAATGCCGTGAAATGGTTATTCTTTAATTAAAGACTATGACATACAAGTATATATCAACGATCGACGATTCAAAAGATCTTATTTTACCATGCCGTAAAGGGGATTTGGCAGTTTTGAAGGATTACATTCAAATAGAACATCTTAATTTTGATGGCGAGTTTTCAACACATCATACACTCTATGGTGCTAAAGGAAGTAAAATTTACCTCCTCGGGATTGGAGAGGAAAAAGAAGATGTTAAATTAGAAGAAGCGTTCAGAAAACTGTCCTTTGATTCCAAAAAATATTGGAAAAATTCAATTCAGTTAGTTGCTGATAGCTTGTCGGAAGATCAAATCAAAAAAGCAGCCATCGGATTGGAATTGGGCACTTATGACATAGGACAATTTAAATCTAAAAAAGACTCTGCTGAAATTGTGACCATAAATTTCAAATCTAAAAAGGATTGTTCACATGCACTAGAAGAAGGTAAATATACCGGTGAGACCATCAATCGTATCAAAGCCTTAGTGGATGCACCTGCCAACCATAAAACACCAGAATTTTTAGGAAGTTGGGCACAGGAGTCCTCAAAAGCATCGAATTACAAATGTACTGTACTGCACAAAGAAGAGTTAAAGGCTCAAGGATTTGATGCAGTCATTGCGGTTGGTCAAGGCAGTATCAACCCGCCCGTTGTGATCATTAGTGAATATATGCCGAAAAAAGGCAAAGCTGTAGATATTGGTCTCGTAGGCAAAGGAATTACTTTTGATACTGGTGGACTATCCATAAAATCATCGACAAACCTTCACTATATGAAAAGTGATATGGGTGGTGCTGCCGTAGTTTTGGGTGTTGTGGAATTAGCGGCAAAACTTAAACTTAACGTCAATATAGTGGGAATCGTTGCGTCGGCAGAAAATGCGGTCGATAGCAATAGTTACAGACCAGGCGATGTCATCAACTCTTATTCTGGCAAAACCATAGAAATCATCGATACAGATGCTGAAGGGCGTTTGGTACTTGCAGATGGATTAAGTTATATCATCAAAACTTTTAAGCCTTTGGAAGTGATTGATTTGGCCACGTTGACTGGAAGCGTCGTTCAGACCTTGGGCTATTTTGCAGGAGGTATGTTTACGAATAACACCACTATGGCTTCCAAAATGTCAAAAGTAGGCTACGATACCAATGAGCGCGTTTGGCAATTACCACTTTTTACGGATTATGAAAATGATCTGCATAGCGACATTGCTGATATTCGTAATTTTAGTGGCAAACCAATTGCTGGTGCTATAACAGCTGCTAAATTTCTAGAAGCTTTTACAGAAAATCATCAAAGTTGGATGCATCTGGACATTGCTGGCGTTTCGTTTGGAGATTCTCCCTATTCTAAAATGAAAAGTGCATCAGGATACGGTATACAATTGATTACGAATTATATCAAAACAATGGAAGCATGATGATATAATTTAGTATTTTTAATAAACTGACTTCATTCCTGTCATAAGCAGGAAAGCGAACTAAACTATAAGTAGTATGTCTAAAAATGAACCTCTTAATATTCTTTGCATCACCACCTATCATAAGGGAATGGATTTCATGACAAGTGCAAAATCGGAAGGGAACAATGTATACCTTTTAACGAAGAAAAAGCTAGAAAACGAAATTTGGCCTTGGGAGTCGATTGACGATGTGTTTTATATTGAAGGTTGGAATCATAACGATGTGGTAAAAGGCATTGCTTATAAATTCAGGGGGATAAAGTTCGATCGGTTTGTGGCTTTGGATGATTTTGATGTTGAAAAAGTAGCGTCCTTACGTGAACATTTCCGTATACCAGGAATGGGTCAGACAACAGCACATTATTTTAGAGATAAGTTGGCCATGCGCATGAAAGCCAAAGAGGAAGGTGTTAATGTCCCAGACTTTACGGCCTTATTTAATGATCGCGATATTAATAGGTATGCCGACACAGTAAGTCCGCCGTGGTTGTTAAAACCACGTATGGAAGCTTCGGCAACAGGAATAAAAAAACTTCATAATAAAGAAGAATTATGGCAGACCGTTCATGATTTGGGCGATGATCGTGATACTTATTTGGTGGAAAAATTTGCACCAGGTGATGTCTATCATGTGGATGGACTGAATTTGGGCGGAAAAGCGATTTTTTCTAGAGTAAGCAAATATTTGGATACACCATTAGACGTTGCCCATAGCGGCGGAATTTTTCGATCTGCCACGTGCCAAATTGGGTCAAAGATAGAGAAAGAGCTGGTGAAAATGAACAATGATGTAATGAAAGCGTTCGGAATGCAGTTCGGAGCTTCCCATACCGAATTCATTCAATCAAAAGCGACCGGTGAACTCTTTTTTCTAGAGACATCTTCTAGAGTTGGAGGAGCGAATTTAGCTGAAATGGTAGAGATTGCCTCCGGAATAAATTTATGGGGGGAATGGGCAAAAATCGAATCGAAGACCATCCGCAAACAAAAATACAGCTTACCGAAGGTCAATAATAAATATGCCGGTATCGTTGTGTCATTGAGTCGGTATGAGCATCCTGATACCTCAAGCTTTACTGACGCTGAAATTGCTTGGCGCATGAATAAAAAATGGCATATTGGTATGATTGTAATGTCTGAAAGCAGTGAGCGAGTGCTAGAACTACTTGATCTTTACACCAAACGGATCTCAAAAGAATTCCATGCTAGCCTTCCAGCGCCTGACAAGTCCTTGTGATTTTATATTGTTCGTAATGAGGGTTGAATTGATTGATTAAGTTGATCAGAAAAGACTGTCGAAACTGAAGTCTATTGAGTTAATTTTCAGTTATTCAACTACAATATCATCAGTGGTACCCAACTTACCGTCGTAACCTGCGGATATCAGTTTGAACGATGTATTGTTTTCATTTAAATTGTACTGATACGCATTTCCCCATGCGTCTGTCAGCCACACTTCCCGAAGAGGACGACTTTTTGCCAATTCCACTAATCGATTTGGATAGATGCCAAACCCCTCTTTATAGAGGTATAATGCATTGCGAATTTCGATAAGTTCTGCAGAGGTTTTATCCTTATTGACTACTGATTTCTGATAGTATTGGTATAAAAAAATTATGGCAATAATACTGATCAGGAAAACTAATGTGACGACCAAAACCGATTTTGACTTACGTTTCTTGGGACTATTCCGCTCAAGCGAAGTATCGTCAATATCAGAACCGGTGCCAATCCTTTTGGGTGCTGGTTCATCGAATGGTTCAAATTCAATATCCTTCATAAGTACTTTTACGGAATTATATTATTAAGCTTCAAAAAAGCCAGTACTTCCGCCAACCCAAGTTTTATCCTTGTTATATTTGACGCCCACCATTTCACCTTTGCTCAAACGCATCAAATTACTGACAATTTCGGTTTTGTTGGTTTTTGAATTATGAAGTAACATCATCCGAATTTCGCATTTTGCTGGTTCGTCCATGGTGTCTATCACCGGAGCGTATGCCACTTTTTCTTGTAGAAGATAATTAGACTTATCGACCACGGCATCAATCATATCTTTGGTAACGTTAATTTGAACTCCAGCACCTGCGAAGGAATAAAGAGGTTTCAAAACGTAATTTTCTAAATCGCTCGGAATGGTTTTCAATTGATTTAAATAATATGATTTTGGCACATAATCGCCTTTTAATAAAGGCATGGTGTATTTACTGATCCTAAAGAACCAATTGGGGTGACCAATCCATTTGACATCCACGTCATCTTTAAAATTATATTCCGTTTTTAAATCAGTTCGTTGATTGAGTTCATCAAAAATAATCCGATTGTAAATTCTCTCTACTTTGACGTCATTTCCATCATCATCTGTATAAAACAATTGCTTACCGCGTTTTATCAATTTGGTAATGCAAAGCACTTTAATATTCAAAAGTTTGGATGTTGCGTAAAAGTCAATGGCGGTTGCTTGTTTTTCCGGCTCAATTTCCAATAAAATAACGTTTTTTGGATGACAATCCCCAACAATTTCTTGACGCAGTAGTTCAATATAATCTGCTGAAGTCATGCCATCTAAATGCTGTGAAAATGTTTCAGGAATACCATCGTAGTGTTTTCGATAGAGTCTGCCCAACAATTCTTGAAAGAAGTATAGTGATGGAAACCCTTGTAGTTCAATCAACTTTGGCGTCAAATTTCCGTCATCATCTAAACAGATTCCAAAGTCGAGTTGAATGAATTTCGACTGTGCATCCTCATTTGGTACGCGCATGCTATCATCGAAAAAAGCACCGTCCGTCAATTCCTTAAAATTTGGCTGATTAATGACTTTCATAACATCCTTGCAGGCGGTCACCAATTTTTCAGTCAATGCCTTTGGAATGAATGCCGGTGTTTCCGAAACTTTAAACGCTGGTTTATACTTGTAGGTATCAACAATGTCCTTTAAAAGATCTTGATATTTCTCTTCAGTAAATTGTGCGTTAAAGGCTTTGCGAATGTTTGGTATCATCTAAAACTAATCAAATTGGTTAATTGTAGTTCGGTCTTTTGTATAGCTTCTTCGATAAATTTGGGTAGGATGATACTATAGGTTTTGACAATTTTATCGTCATCGTCCATTTTATCCATCATAGTATTGTACTTTTCTTCACCAAAATTTGTAATAACTTTTTGTCGGTTCACTTCTTCAGAAAAATGGGCATACATCCCAATCGGATCTGCTTCCGGATGAAATTGAGTACCTACAAATTCCTCTGAAAATCGAACAGCCATAATGGCGCGCTCATACTCAACATGAGTTCTTATTTTTTCAAGGCTCAAAATTTTCGCTCCTCGTTCTTTAAATACTGATAATCTTGGTTGAATCAATTGCCAGCTGCGTGAATCAACTGCCCAAAAAGGATCTTCCAATCCTTCCAATAAGCGATCTTGTAGGCCTGCTTTTGTTTTATGAATGGGCAAGATTCCGAAGGAGGTACTTCGTCGGGGCTTCATAGCGCCCAGTTTAAAATAGTCGCAAACGACTTGAAATGAATAACAAATCAAAAACACATATTTTTTGGTCTCTGTTTCGGTCTTATTGAAATCCCATAGATTTTGGATGAGCTCTAGATAAGGCTGTCGCCATGGTCCCTCTTCCAAAGGGCTTCCTGGTCCACCACTTGAAATATAGATATCGTATGATAAATCTGGAAATTCGTTTTTAGCTCTTATATTAAAGATCGTAAATTCAATGTCTCTATGAAAAGATTTGGCAATATCGGCGATACATCGTAGGCCTTGATTAGGCTCGTTGTTGTTCATGTCCAATATGGCCATTTTTACTTTTTGCTTCTGCATGTACTCTTTTTCTAGGTTCCTAAAACAGTCTGGTCGATGATATAATCGACCACTTCTCTCATGTTTTTTGATTTTGCAAAGATAGCTAATTGTCGGTCAGCTCCTGTACCATTTTTAAGCATAGTTTTTACGTGTTCAATTTCCTTTCTTGAGCCCAGTTCATCAACGACATCATCAATAAATTCCAATAATTCGAGCATTAAGTCGCGGGTATCCACTTCGCATTCTTTTCCGAAATCGATCATTTTCCCATCCAATCCATAACGACTGGCGCGCCATTTATTCTCATTGATAAGTGCTCTGTGATACAGCATGAAGTTGAGGTTTTGGCTTCTCAATTTGTATAACTTTGCTACCAAGGCCTGAATCAATGCTGCAATACTCAAGGTTTCTTCGATGGTCATTGGAACGTCACAAATTCGGACTTCCAGCGTTGGAAAAAATGGGTGAATTCTGATATCCCACCAAATTTTCTTCGGGTTATCGATGCATTTTGTCTTAATCAGTAAATCTATATAATGCTCATATTCAGCCACCGTCTGAAAAACGCCAGGTATACCTGTTCGCGGAAATTTGTCAAATACCTTTGAACGAAACGATTTGAAACCTGTATTTCGACCTTCCCAAAAGGGTGAATTCGTTGATAACGCGTACAAATGTGGCAAGAAGTAACGCATAGCGTTGGTTAGATGCAAAGCCAACTGTTTATCTTCGATACCAACATGTACATGCAATCCAAAAATGAGATTGGAGCGCGCCGTATCTTGCAGTTCGTTGACAATTTCATCATATCTTGGGTTTGGTGTAATCAGCTGCGTTTCCCATTTACTAAAGGGATGTGTGCCTGCAGCACCTATTCTGAATCCCAAATCTTTAGCGATGTCCGATATGGACTTACGCAAATGTGTGATTTCTTTCCTGGCTTCAGTAATATCATTACAAATATTGGTACCGACTTCGACCACCGCTTGGTGCATCTCGGCCTTTACTTGTTCATTCAATAATTTGCAGGCTTCTGTTACAATCCTTTGATCATGTGATATCAGTTCCCTAGTTTCAGGGCAAATGACTTGATATTCTTCCTCAATGCCTATTGTGAATTTCATATAGTAAGCGGTTGTGTTTTAAATTGACCATCGCATTGCTATCATACATAACAAGTCGTTTTGAGGTCGTTTTTTTTTATTTATAGACAGTTTTCTTACCAGTTATTTGATCTTTTACAAAAGATCCCCACGTAAGATTCATTTTGCCTTTTTTGTATTGTTTTGCTTTTTCAATCGCCATATTAGCGGCATTTTCAACAATCCAGTCAAAGTTCTCCTGTCCTACGGAATTAACGTCGGCGTCTGGTGCTGGATTGCAGAAATCAATGGCGTAAGGTATGCCGTCTCTAATGGCAAACTCAACAGTATTGAAATCATAGCCAAGTGCTTTGTTCAATCGTATGGTATATTTTTTAACTAAATCCAATAACTTTTGAGGTACGGGAGGTCCATCAATAACATATCTCAAGTGGTGTGGATTGCGTGGTTCGTACTGCATGATGTGTACGTTGTCTGTATTTAAGCAGTAGCATCTAAAATATTCTGTAAAGTTAATTTCCTCTTGCAGCATCATGACCAGCTGCTCGGTTTCGCCGTGTTTTTGCCATAAATCTTCTGGACTCTCTACTTTATAAACACTTTTCCAGCCACCACCGTCATGAGGTTTCATGTATGCAGGAAAGCCTATAGTTTCGAACATGTGTTCCCACGCAAATGGAAACTTCATATTCCGGAATGAATTTTCAGTCGTATCCGGTGGTCTGTGTGATGTTGGTAAAATAAAGGTCTTCGGTACCGGAACACCCACTTTTTCGGCTAAACCATTGTTGAAAAACTTTTCATCGGCGCTCCACCAAAAAGGGTTGTTGATCACGGCAGTACCCGATAACGCAGCATTTTTTAAATATGCTCTATAAAAAGGAACGTCCTGTGAGATCCTGTCAATGATAACAGCATAGTCCGTTGGTTTTGCCTGTTCTACCATGTCAATGGAAACAGCTTCTGCATGTATATCTTTAATTCCCTTTTCATTTATGCGGTTGATGAACGCTTGAGGGAAGGTGTTTTCTTGTCCGAATAAAATACCTATTTTCTTCATTTTATATATGTTTAATGATAATTATAGTTTTGATAAATAATGTGGAAACATCTCTCTCCAAATAGGCCAATCATGTTTTGCCCATTTACGCTCGTCATACCAGAAATCGATTTTTTTTGAACGCAAGATATCTGCCATCTGTTTATTGGCATCCAAACAAATATCCCATTCACCGACGCCAAGTATGATGTTCATTTTCCATAAGTCGGGATGGTCAAGGCCTGGTAAATAGTCAACAGGATTATTAAAATAAGCGTTGCTATCATAGTAGCCATTCAAAAATGTCTTGATGTCAAAAGCACCACTCATGCTGAACATGTGACTGACACTTTCAGGATGTCTAAAAGCAAAATTCGCAGCTTGATATCCACCAAAACTAGGGCCTGCTACAGCAACTTTTGGGATCTGTTTCTCTAAACGTATGCTATTAACGATTTCATTCATGATAAATTCATCATACCACATATGGTTTTTGATGCGTTCGGCAGGGTGAATACCTTTATTGTACCAACTTAATTCGTTGATGCTATCCGGACAGTAAATTTGTACCAGTCCTTCATCTAAAAACCATTTGGCTGAATCAACAAGTTTCATGTCATAACATTCATTATGTTTTCCCATCGTAGTGGGGAAAAGTATGACTGGATAGCCAGCGTGGCCAAAAACCAGCATTTCGATATCCTTACTTAAAGTAGGTGAATACCACTTAAAATGTTCTTTTTTCAAAAATGTGCGTGTTTATATGGTTCAATTGCTCAAAACGAGTTTGAATACGAATACTTAAAGTCATAACATAGCACAAGAATTTTGACTGATGTAATCTGACAATTATTCATATTATAAACAACAATATAAGATTTTAGAGTGAAAATTGAGCAAAAAAATAAAGGTTTGTCAAAGATTTATGAATAATCCAATAATTACATGGAGATGCTTGCGCATTTTGTCAAGAAAAAACCAAAATGCTGTTTCTGATTGGATATTAACAAATTAAATGGTCAATTTACTTTTAATCGTCAAGTCTGTTTTCATCAAAGGCTGAAGGGAGGAGTTTTGGTATCAACTTGATGAATAAAGGTAATAATAAGGCGCCGCCAGGAAGTAGAAAAATAGCGAGGCTCGGAATGGATTTAATAATGTCCAACAACTGATCATTGACTTTCTTTTGTTCAACGGCTGATAGATTCTTATGTGTAGACTTGCTCAAGAGCACCATCAACTCCTTACTTTCTTTCAATTCTTTTAAAAGGCGCTTGCTATTTCTGAAAATAAGTTTCATGACCACTTTACTGGAATTATCATAAAAACTTTGTGCTTTATTACGCTGCGTCAAAACTGCAATTTGTTTTTTGTGACGGCTATAAAATAGATTGATATCTCTTATCGAATTTTGAATGACACCTTCATCGACGGCAAGATCATTCTTCATGTTCTTTAAAAATTCGTGTTCTTTATTGTCAATTTCTTCGTCGGACCACGATGCCATGCAGGCAATATCAATAACGTAAAATTTCTCCAACGGATGTTTGGCGTCACCAATAACCTCTTCGTACCCTTTGTCCTTTTTAGTACGATAGCGTAGTGAAGATTCAAATAATTTGATGAGCCCAAGATCGTATTTTGTTTTTTGCGATTTGAGTTTAAAAATAGTCAACGCCACAGTTTCGACCGTTAATTCAATGGTTTCAAAATAGGAGTTGCTGATGGCATTTGTCTCCAAATAGGTGCGATAAGCCAATACATCTATGAATAAAAAAGCATTGGTAATAAAATAACTGAAGTTCTTGGTGATTAAGTTGTCATCGAGATGTATGCGTCTATGAATGATGCTTTCAAGTAGAAGCGCAGATTTCTTTTTGCCCAATAAACCTCGTATGAAGGACGACTTATATTCTTCGACAGCGTTGTAGAAATTGACACAGCTTTCCACGAAGTCTGTTTCTCCTCCTGATGCTCTATATATATAATAGAAAGATAGGATGTGGTTGACTTTACATAATTCTTCATGGGTCCAATCATCCTTTTCAAAAACATCACTTAAAATCTTGATGTTGTTTCCATAAATATAACCACAAAGCTTCAGTTCCTGATAAAAAACGTCTAGAGATGTCTCAAGATACGTGTCGTTTTGTGAAACTTCTTTCAGCAGTTTTCGGATCCAGCCATTAGCAGAAGGATTCATAAGTCTTTAAATTTTGGCAAAGATAAGTTTAAAAACGAAGTAAGGTCAATATCCAGCTTATCAAAAGATTTATAAAACCGTCATCATAAAAAATTCGTAAATGATGTTGAGGGGTTTTTATAATAAACCAATAGTTTTCTTATAATAGTTGAATTAAAATTTCAGTGAATATTGGATTCTAGATGTAATTGAATTTAGAGTTGAGTTGAAGAACTGTAAAATTTTTGATAAATCAAGAAAAGAAGAATCAAGATATATAAAAAATGTAACTATCCTATGTTTAGATCATTTTGGCAGGAAAGGGCTGTTAAGTTTTAAAAAAATTTACAAAGTAGGCTTACGTTTTTTTGAAAAGTTAGCATAATGCACTTGCGTTGTGTGTCGGAACTACATGTAAAGTGTGGTAGTTTTTTAGAGTTTTTTGTTAGAAGAAAGTGTTTAATTGCAGGAGTGCAATTAGGCACTTTCTCGATTTATAAAGGTTTATTTTAATGATTCAAAGTTGAGCTATCTGCTAATTTTAGAGATCTTGAAACCGGGAATGTAAAATAGAAATTTGAACCTTCATTTAGTGTGCTTTTTACATCTACTGCACCATTACAAGCGGTCACTATTTTTTTTACGATGGCCAAGCCGAGCCCAGTACTCGATTCGCCTTCAGTTGGTCGTGTGCTCGTTTTTTGAAAATAATTGAAAAGTTGTATTTGTTCGTCGTCGGGGATTCCTTTACCCGTATCGATCACCTCGGTCAAAATCATGCCATCAACTTCGGATACATTAACTTTAATATGGCTCTCCCGTTCAGAATATTTAATGGCATTTGTCAGTAAATTATTGAGGACTTGGGACAAGTGATGGTCGTCAAAATCAGCCAATAATTTTGAACCATTGAAATTCAAATCTATGGAAATTTGTTTTTTACTGGCCAGAAGTTGATTGATGTGAACTTGTCTGGCAACAAAGGTATTATAGTCTTGATTCATAAAATTCAACTCGATGTTTCCCGACTCAATAATAGAGACATCTAGAAGCTGGTTGATAAGTTTCAAGATGCTATTGCTCAATGATTTGACCAATCCTATGATTTCCCTCTCTTCCTCATTTATGGTTGACTTTGAATCGTTTAGAAGGAGGTCAGAAAAGCTGTAAATTGCGCTTACTGGATTTCGAATATCATGCGCGGCCATCCCAATAAACTTTGTTTTTTCATCATTAAGATAATTGAGTTTTTCATTAGCGTGATTTAACTGGTCGTATTTTTCCCTAAAATTGAATACCAAAATGCCAACACTTATAAAGATGAATAATCGCACATGAGCATTCCAAAATGGATACAAGGGGTGTGAGTATTCGTTGGTTGATAGGTCCACGACATACCAAAAGGCAGCAGCAATAAATGAGATGATAATTATCTGTCGTTTGGATGAGTTTCTACTCACCGCCAAAATTGCGATGGGAATCAAATAAAATATGGAAAAGGAAAGTTCAGATCCTGTTACATAATCCAATAATGAAATTGAAGCTATACAAATCAGAGTGAAAAGGATAGCTAATGGTTTGCTTTTAATTCTGTCGATAATAAACATAGTACATTAGGAGTGGATTTTAAATTACGTGATCGTAATTTTTTAAGATACAATTACAGTTCATAACTGGCATTATTCACAAAGAAAATAGCATTCACGAGAAACAATTTACCGTGTTCCCAAAAACTTCGAAATAAAACGTTATCAACGAAATAGATCATACTTCCTTGCCCTAGTGGCTCTTCACCAAACACCAAGGAATCATCGAGATTTTTAAGAGCGTCTTTTCCCGCAAATCCAGATGCCTTTTCGGCAGTTCCCTTCAAATAAGCCACGTTGAATCCTGACTCTAGAAGACTGTAGGAATTGCTGCCCAACTTCAATGTGAAATAAGCGGGATCATAGCCATACGCCATGGGATGTGTAGTGTCTACAGTGCTCTTAAAAATAGCACCGGTAATGAGTTGATTGGTGCCAGTTCTCTCTCGGTCCGCGTAAGGAATTAAGTTTGATTTTATGGATGTGCTATCCTGCATTTTTTTTCGTTTCAATCCAAACCCTTCTGTATCCGCAAAACTGTTCAGAGCACCGTCAATGGCGATGACCTTTCCACCTTTGTTGATCCAAGTTTTCAGTTTTTCTAAATTAGTGGCGTCAAAAAATTGAGAATAATAACCATTAGGAATGATCACTATATTAAAGGCATCCAAATCTGTTCGGCCAAAATCAGAAGTATTAATGGTCGTAATAGGATAGTTTAATTGCTGCTCAAAAAAATGCCACAATTCTCCAAAATTCAAAGAAGAGGTATAATCACCCGACAGTAATGCGATTTTTTGCTTATTGACAAGTTTGATGTCAGGAGATCCAAAGTCGGGGCCGTCTTGAGAAAATCCTGTGTTGACCCCGACCAACGATCGTTGTAGTTTATTTGCAGTGGCAATGATTATATCGTCTAAATTTTCTATTGCCTTGTTGTCACCGCGCACTATGATCAAAGAGCCTCGATCGAACCGTTCTTGGCTTTCTTGCGTAGTAAATGGTTTTTCTGTGAAACGAACCTTGATATTTTTTTGCAGCAATTCAGATAAAAATTGTGCATCTTTCATAGAATTCCATGATACTATATAACCAGTGGCGCTTGTGTTTTTTACAGCCATTTTAGGAACTGTCACAATCGGTTTTGATGCAATCGCAGCAGTGCTGGCCACAGCATCCAAACCATAAGCATATGGTACACTCCAAGCGGTAATATCATAGGTGATAGAATCACTCAATTTGGTCACTGGCTCAAATAATACTTTTACCATATTACCTTTTGGTTGATCGGTACTGACCACCAGGTCTTCAGACGTGGCAGTTATACTTGCGGCTTTTGAAGATGAATACTGATATCCTGAAATCTTACCGGGCGTTGCATTACCATAAGATATTTCATGTCTATCCAATAATGCCTTCAATCCGTCTATGCGATCTTTATTGCCTCGTAGAACATAACTCTTATATAAAGACTTCTTATTTGCAAAAAATGTTTTGAATTCCGTATTCAATTTCTCGGCATTTTTTGAAGCCATTTCTATGGTTGATAATCCCGTGGTAGTATGGTGCGCAATTCGATCGATCAGCGTCAACTCAATACCTTCATCATTCATCACGCCCAGACCAGCCATGCCATGTCCTGCCTGTTCGTAGGTCATTCCAATAGCGCCCATATAAGTAGGGTAGGTGTCTCCATAGCTCGGGTATAACAGATCGAAACGTTCTCGGGTAAAGTAAAGCCAACCATTCGCATCAAAATAGGTGGCATTATTTTTACCGATCTGGGTTTGAAAATCTCGTTGCCAATCGGTAATGATTTCGTGAAATGGCTCGGCTGCCGGTGCGAAATAATAAGGTTCATTAATACCTTGTTCATGAAAATCGACATGTATCTGTGGAAGCCATTGATTATATATCTTGAGCCTCGATTGTGTTTCTATTTGGGTTGCCCAAGCCCAATCTCTATTCAAATCAAATAAGTAGTGATTTGGTCGTCCACCGGGCCATGGCTCATGATGTTCCTTGGCTTGCCGATCTGTATTGTAAGGTTGACTTTTGGTCTGGTTGTACCAATTCACATACCGGTCACGTCCATCAGGATTTACACATGGATCGATAATAATAATGGTGTTTTTGAGCCATTCCTGCTTTTGGGTAAGCAGCTCGTATACGGTTGACATAGCGGCTTCGGTGCTTGAGGCTTCATTTCCATGAACATTATAACTTAACCAAACAATGGCTACATCGTCAAAATCCGACGTGCCTTCTAAAACACCAGCATTCTTTAAATTCGAATTTCTGATGTCTTCAAGATTGTCTATGTTTTCTTTTGAGGAAATAAAGGCTAAATAGAGAGGACGACGCTCATAGGTTGTTCCATAGTTTTGCAGCTTAATTTGATTCGGATTTTGTGCCGCTAGTGATTTAAAATAGTCGACAACTTGATGATGTCTTGAAAATTGCGTGCCAAGTTCATAGCCTAAAAATTCAGAAGGCGTACTGATTTGTTGTGCAAAAGAAACTTGAAAAGAACAAACTATTATGGAGATGACAACTGCAATTTTTCGCATGAATTGGTATATAGTTAACTGTGAAGAAGTAAAGATAACGACCAATTTGGAATTAACTAAAAATTAGTAAAAAAAATAGGTAAGAGCATTATATTTACATCACAATTGATACAGCACATGCCGACAGACTACATTTCCTTTAAAAAAACCCATTATTTTTCGCCTTTGATTTGTGATTATTTAGATGAAAAAAGCGAGTTAAATCCGTTTTATAATCACTTTCCATCACTAGGTAATTTTAAATTGCAAATAGAAGAAAAGGCTGGCTCATTTTCTCAAGAATCGCGAGAGGTTTTGGTGAATTCTTTAAAAAAGCAATACGAAGGTTTAGAGATCTCAAAGGCAACCCAAAAGAACATAGCGTTACTAAATCAGAAAACAACCTTCACGGTAACAACAGGACATCAGCTAAATTTGTTTACAGGGCCACTGTATTTTTTTTATAAGATTATTTCCACCATCAATCTTTGTAAACAATTAAAGGAAACCTATCCTAAACATGATTTTGTACCCATTTATTGGATGGCTACAGAAGATCATGATTTTGAAGAAATTAACTATTTCAACTTCAAAGGAAAAAAAATTCAATGGAACCGGGGGGCAGCGGGAGCAGTAGGTGAATTGGACTTGGAGGGTTTACAGCAAGTATTTGAGGTTTTTGGCTCACAATTGAATAGCAGTACGAATGCGGATTTTTTGAAACAACTTTTTGAATCTTCATACATTAAAGGAGCGAACTTAACCGATGCAACGCGTTCTATGGTGAATGAATTGTTTGCAAATTATGGTCTTGTAATTTTAGATGGAAATGATAAAGCACTAAAACGTTTGTTCATTCCCTTTATAGAAGATGAATTACTGAGGCAAACATCGTACAAAAAAGTCTCAAATACCATTCAACATTTGAATGAATTGACTGCCAATTACAAAATTCAGGTGCAGCCGAGAGAGATTAATTTATTCTATATAATAGAAGGTCTTAGAGAGCGCATCCTGGAAACTGATGGAGTCTTCGGGGTTTTAGAGACTGATATTCGTTGGACAAAAGACGAACTACTATCAGAAATCAATAAACATCCTGAACGCTTCAGTCCGAATGTTATCCTGCGACCCCTGTATCAAGAAGTCATTTTGCCCAATCTGTGTTACATCGGTGGTGGTGGCGAATTAGCGTATTGGCTTCAACTGAAATCTAATTTTAAAGCTCAAAATATAACATTTCCGATGTTGTTATTAAGAAATTCTGTGTTGTTGATAACGGATCGTCAAAAGGAAAAACTTCATAAATTGAATGTTAGTGTGGATGATTTATTCTTGAATCAGGACGAATTAATGACCAAAGTCACCAAACAGATTTCTGACATTAACATTGATTTTTCACCTCAAAAAGAGCATTTAAAGCATCAATTTGAAAATTTATATGACTTGGCCAATCAAACGGATAAGTCGTTCGTTGGAGCGGTGGCAGCGCAAGAAACCAAACAAATAAAAGGTCTCGAAAACCTAGAACAGCGGCTTCTCAAAGCACAAAAAAGGAAGCTTGACGACCATTTAGAGCGTGTGAGGTTAATTCAGGACGAGTTGTTCCCAAGACAAAGCCTACAGGAGCGGAACATGAATTTTTCGGAATTTTATCTGGAATATGGAAACGATTTACTTCCTCAACTCACAAGCGCATTAGAGCCATTATCAGGGTCGTTTTCTATTATGACCTTGGAATAGCTGCGTATCGAAATGTATAGATAGGTCATTAAAAGAGTATAGAAAAGTCAGCGCTAGAATGCTGACTTTCTTTTATAGCCTACGAATGAATTTCGATTGAAAACACTAGTTTCTAATACATCATAAATAGCGGTTTGAGTACGATTTACAATTCAGGAATTGATGTCGCTTTAAGAAGTCGCTTAATTCAATTTTACTGTCAAAGCAATTCATTTAAGTTATAAAAAAATGACATTCGTAATTCTTAATTCCCAAATCATTTCTATTTTTGTACATGCAACACAACAAAGTCCTTATTTTAGATTTCGGTTCGCAGTACACGCAACTTATTGCACGACGAGTGAGAGAGCTCAACATCTACTGCGAAATCCATCCATTCAATAAAATCCCATCTGATACTGACAGTTTTAAAGCTGTTATTTTATCGGGCAGTCCATTTTCTGTAAGAGCAGATAATGCCCCACATCCCGATTTATCTTTAATCCGAGGTAAAAAACCACTGCTGGCGGTGTGTTATGGTGCACAATATTTGGCGCACTTTTCAGGTGGTAAAGTAGAAGCTTCGGATACTCGGGAGTATGGACGCGCAAACCTATCGTACGTCAAAGTAAAAGAGCCTTTATTCAACCATATTGATGCTGGTAGCCAAGTTTGGATGAGCCATAGTGATAGCATCAAACAACTGCCTGAAAATGGCTTATTGATTGCAAGCACAAAAGATGTTGAGAATGCGGCTTTTGTCATAGAGGGTGAACAAACCTTCGGAATTCAGTTTCATCCTGAAGTGTATCATTCAACAGACGGCAAACAACTATTGGAAAACTTTTTGGTGCACATTGCGAAGGTAGAACAAGATTGGACGCCACAATCATTTGTTGAAGAAACCGTGGAGGCACTGCAACAAACTGTAGGATCCGATAAGGTGGTTTTGGGTTTGTCTGGTGGTGTCGACTCTTCCGTTGCTGCGATTTTACTGCACAAGGCCATTGGGAAAAACTTGTTTTGCATTTTCGTCAATAATGGTTTATTGCGTAAAAATGAATTTGAGAGCGTCCTAAAACAATACGAAGGAATGGGCCTCAATGTGAAAGGGGTTGATGCTTCGGCACGTTTTTTGGATGCTCTTGCAGGGTTGAGTGATCCGGAACTCAAACGAAAGGCGATAGGACGTGTGTTTATTGAGGTATTCGATGATGAGGCACATCTTATTGAAGATGTAAAGTGGTTGGCACAAGGAACAATTTATCCCGATGTGATTGAAAGTGTTTCGGCGACGGGCGGTCCTAGTGCAACGATTAAGAGCCATCATAATGTAGGCGGTTTGCCTGATTTTATGAAATTGAAAATCGTAGAACCTTTGAAAGCTTTGTTTAAGGATGAGGTGAGACGAGTAGGAGCGACCATGGGGATGGATCCAGAATTATTGGGCAGACATCCGTTTCCAGGTCCAGGATTGGCCATCCGGATTTTAGGAGATATTACGGCCGAGAAAGTCCGGGTGTTACAAGAAGTGGATGCCGTCTTCATCAGTAATCTTCGCGAATGGGGACTTTATGATAAAGTATGGCAGGCGGGAGCTATTCTCCTACCGGTGAATAGTGTCGGGGTGATGGGCGATGAGCGTACTTATGAAAAATGCGTTGCCTTGCGAGCGGTAGAAAGTACAGATGGTATGACCGCAGATTGGGTGAATTTGCCCTATGAGTTCTTGCAAAAAACCTCTAACGAAATAATAAATAAGGTGAAAGGCGTTAATAGAGTGGTATATGACATCAGTTCAAAACCACCGGCGACTATTGAATGGGAATAATAGCCTTTGAACGTTTTTTGTTATTTAATATAAGCACCCAAAAATGATAATAATCTCTCAATAAGGGATAAAAATACAGCTTGAATGAAAAAAATATTGATACTTATTATCACGATAATCAGTTGCCAAACCTTCGCGTTTTCGCAAAATTATAAAACGCATTATATTAAGAAGGGTGAAACTGTTGAAAGTATCGCTAAACAATATAACGTATCGGCAAGTGCTATTTATGCCTTAAATCCTGATATAAAAAAGGAAATTAAGGTAAATAATATGTTGCTCATCCCTGCTACCAAAAATGAGCCAAAAGATGAGATTCAAGGTGTTGAAACCCGAAAATTTATTGGTTTTGAAACACACAAAGTAAAACGTAAAGAGACACTTTATAGCATTTCAAAAAAGTACAACGTTGAGATTGCTGATATTAAGGATAACAATAAACGCCTTTATTCTGAAAATTTGCAGAAAGGGGACAATATCCAAATCCCAAAGTACAAAACAATTATCTCAAAGGCGGCTCCTAAGGCGACCTCAAAAAAATACAAAGTGCAGCCGAAAGAAGGGAAGTGGCGGATTGCTTATAAATTTGGAATCACCGTACCCGAATTGGAGGCCCTAAACCCCAATATGGCGGAGATCTTGAATCCTGGTGATGACATCAATGTTCCCGATATGCAAATTGCTGAAGAACGATCTGCTGAAGCCAATTATAATTATTACGAAGTACTGCCAAAAGAAGGCTTTTATCGTCTTAAGGTGAAGTTTGGCTTAACCGAAGATCAATTAGAAACTTTAAATCCGGGAATCAAGGAAAGCGGACTTAAAGAAGGTATGGTAATAAAATTACCAAGTACAATTTCCGTTGGTAGTATTGGTGGGACGGTAGAAAACACAAACCTGTCTAAAACTCTTAAAAATTTAAAAACAAAACGATTGGCGCTTATGTTGCCTTTTAAATTGGACAAAATCGATGTCGATTCCGCTGAAGAGTCAAAAGAGATCATTAAGAAAGATAAGTATACGTCTGTATCCTTGGATTATTATTCTGGTGTAAAAATGGCGCTTGATTCCGCTAAACAACTAGGGGTTTCTATAAATTTGAAAGTGTTTGACACTGAAAATCAAATTGCTCAAATATCAAATATTTTATCAACTAATGATTTTTCAGGTTATGATGCAATTATAGGTCCGGTTACAAATGCGAATTTTGACCGAGTGGCTTTGAGTTTGAAAAATGATAATGTGCCCGTGATTTCGCCATTGATGAAACCTAGCAATCTTTATGAAAATGTATTTCAGACCATTCCTTCAGAACAAGATTTGGAACAAACCATGATTGACTATGTAAAGGCGGATTCTCTTCAAAGCAATGTGATTATTATTGCCGATGAATCAACTAGAGGTTTAAGCGCCCGGATAAAATCTCAACTTCCAAAATCGATTCAAGTATTCTCGAAAAAAAATAAGGAAGGAAAAGACGCTTATTACATCAACAGCGGTGATGTATCATCTGCCTTAAAAAGTGGAAAAAATTATGTGTTTGTCGAAACGAACAATGCCGGTTACGTGTTAAGCGTTTTAAGTGCCTTGAATAGTATGAATAGTAGAGACAAAGAAGTGATCATGGTGACAACCAATAAAACGGATGCATTTGATTATGAATATTTGTCCAATAATCAATTGGGCAATCTTAAATTTCATTATCCATCCATCAATAAGAATTATAATTCTGACATTCCAAAAGGATTTATAAAGAGCTATAAAACCGAGTATGGCATTACTCCGAATAAATACGCTGTTAGGGGTTTTGATTTAACTATGGATGTCGTGCTTCGTTTGGCATCTTATGATAATTTGTACAAGGCCTCTGACAATGCCATTGAAACAGAATACGTTGAAAACAAATTCAGATATGCTAAAAAATTATCTGGTGGTTATTATAACGAATCTGTATATATTTTAAAATACACACCAGATTTAACCATTGAAGCTGTAAAAGAATGACATCAAAAGTGATATATTTAGGCGATTTACGCACCGAAAACACGCATTTAAAGTCTGGAAGCAGCTATTTTACGGACGCTCCTCTTGACAATCAAGGTAAAGGAGAGGCATTTTCACCAACCGATACCGTCGCCACAGGATTGGCAAATTGCATGCTAACGATCATGGGTATAAAAGCTAATGATCTGGATGTCGATCTCAAAGGTACAATGGCTACCGTTACTAAAATTATGACGACCGATCCACGACGCATCTCGAAGATAGAGGTCACTTTTGATATTCCAATCTCACCTGACTCTAAACATAAAACCATTCTTGAGCGTGCAGCCACAAATTGCCCCGTATTTTATAGTCTGCATCCTGATATAGAAAAAGTGATCGTTTTTAATTGGAAGTGATGTTTTTAAAAATCATATCGATTATTTCTTTACTATGTGTCGGTTTTTTGATGCCAAATGATGAGGTCATTATTTGGAATGAAAACGTTAAGCTGAATTGGAATGATTTTAGAGCTGCACCGACTGAAAACAGATCGGAAGTAGCACTCACAGCATCCGGTATCACGTTTGGATTTTCTGTAAATGAAACAGATAATCAAATTGTGGATTTCAAAACAGAAGTCACTGCCCACTTTTATCCTGATAAATCATGGTATGTAAAAGCTAGGGGAACTGATCATATCTTGGGTCATGAGCAATTACATTTCGACATTACGGAACTTCACGCACGTAAATTTAGAGAACAGATAGATCAGTTAAAGGTGAATAATCGCATAAAGGCGCAACTTCGGAGTCTGCATCAAACAATCAATAAGGAGATGGCTGTGATGCAAGCAAAATATGACCTTGAAACAGACCATTCCATAAATAAGGTGTTACAATCACAATGGAATGATGTCATACGTCAAGAGCTTTCTAACCTAGATGACTATAAAAGCAAAGGATAAATGTTACAGCCAGATAAAGATTTCCTGATTAAATTGGCTCATATGAAAATGCCCTTTGGTAAATATAAAGACCGGTATCTTATTGATATTCCTGAATATTATTATGTCTGGTACCAAAGCAAAGGCTTTCCGAAAGGAACATTAGGAACGATGATGCAACAGATGTACGAAATCAAACTTAATGGCTTGGAGGAATTGATATATGGGATTAAGAAGCGCTATTAGATCTCGATAACAAGGATCGATTATAATCTATAAAATGACTATTTCAGCGCTTTTTCCTTTTAAATCTTGCTATCAGGAAAGTTCCTATTAAAACAACGCCAATAAGGAGGCCCAAAGTAGATTGGATGTAAGTCGTGCCTCTAATAGTTTGATGCATAGTGAACCAAATTGAAATGATTCCTAAAGCTAATATAATGTATCTGATGGTTGGGGTCATATTATATGCGACGTCACCTCAATGGAGCGTCAGTTAGAAACTCAAGTATTGCTTCGATATTGTTCAGAAAAAAGAAGAAACCGTTCATATTGAACGGTTTCTTTTAAGACTTAACGTTAAAATTTATTTATACAATAAAAATACCTCCTATTGTATTAACTTCATCCATTGTCAATGGCTCATCAAAAGCCGCTGTGACAGCGTCGTTACCGCCAAATTGAGCAAATAATCCAGCTAAATCCACACCACCTTGTATCGTATTCTGCTCACCTGCATAGATCGGTGCGAAGGGTGCTGGTAAATCACTATTGTTTTGTGTGATCCATCCTTTTTGACCTCTTATTCTTCTTACTTTCGAAGCGTGTCTTGCCTCTACAGAATGTACTTGCAGAGCATAAGTCAATAAGGTATTATCATTTGCCAAAGCGCCAGCTTGTCCTTTAAATGCTCTTACACCAGTATCTTCAAATCCTTGAGCTAATGCCAAGAATGTTTGATAATTGGTGAATGTATCAAGCGCTAATCCTCCCGGAGCACCAGAAAAATCAAATGTAGGCTCATCAATGGCCAAATTGCCAAGAGCTGCGCTAAAAAAGTCAACATGCGTAGCTTCATGTCTTAAAATTGTAGAGAAAACTGTACGGTCTTCTTCTGGAATCAATCCAGTTGTATCCATACCTATCTGATAGAAATTTCTTTCTAAATATTCTAATGTCAACGCAAAGTTCAAGACATCATTATTATCTGCCATAAAAGATGCGCTCGCCATGGAGTTAGTCGCTGCTTTTGCTTTAGAACTTGTAGCAGCTAGTCCGAAAGGTATAGAAGCTAATACTGCTTTTGCTCCAAAATTTTTAAATTGATCAAAAGAGTCTCTTCTTGAACCCGCTTTTGTTAAATTTTCTTTATTGGAGAGTGTATCTAAAAGTTTTATAAAATTCATAATCTGTATATTTTTAAGTTAAAGAATGGTTATGATGTTGGCAAGTTATTAGCTGTGAATTGCGTCACAACGAAGCCTGTACCAATGACTGTTGCCAATATTTCAGCTGGCAGTGTTGCTTTGTCAAAAGCTGGCTGTGATCCACCGATACCTACCAAAATGTCATCACCAGCAAAATCCATAGAACCTGGATTCAATAAATCGCGTATGGCTGAAGCATGACGTGCTTCCACTGAAACAATTTTCCCTGCCAACGTTAAATAAGCTATACCAGCAGCATCGGCAACGCTAATCAATTGTCCTGCACCATTATATGCTGCAACTCCTGTATCTTCCAAAACTTTTGAAGTCCCCAATACGGAAGCTCTACTCGAAAAATCAACACCAGAAAAATCAAACTCTAAATCGGGCGTGATATCATTTGGTGCGACAGACGTGATGGCAGTTCTAAAAAATTCTCTATGAATAATTTCATGATTATAAAGATCCTCTAAAATTTGTTTTTCTTCTGCTGGAGCGCCCATCCAATAAGATCCTGAAAGTACATTCATGTAAAATGCTGCTTCCAATTGTTCCAAGGCATATGCATAGTTTAAAATACCTAAATTACCAGCTCCCAGATCAAATAAATCTGTATTTGTTGGCGGTGCGATAGGTGAATCATCATCTGAACTACAAGCAACCAATAAGCCTGAACCTACTAGAGCCATTCCGCTCAATTTTAGAAATTGACGTCTTTTATTGACATCTAATTCGTTTTTTTCTTTGAAAACATTGTTATTCATATCTATGGATTTAAGTTAAATTAATGTGGCTCTGAATACGCACTCTATAATATGTACGAAAAAAATCCGCGGGCGGTTTTATTTATTTTTCAAATGGTGATAAATAGTGTCCATTCATTTCTAATATTCTGTAATCTAGGTCCATTGAAACTATCAACCTAACCTATACACATCTATCGTTGACTCAAACACAATCCATAAAAAAAGCATCAACGTCTGTTGATGCTTTTTCTCAATCATTTAATTATAGTTCTTATGACTCAACAGCTACCGCTCCCAAAGTATACAATTGTTCCATAGTTGGTGATTCACTGCCGCCAGCTGGTTCTAATGTTATACCAAAGGCTTCGCTATCATTTAAATTCTGTAACTCGAATATCTTGTTCTCATCTTGCATGAAATTATCAATAGTACCCAAACTGGTTGGTGTTAGAGGACTCAACTTCAAAGACCACACTTGATAAACTTTTCCTGGTGGAGGAGCCGGAAGTCCTTGGGCATCTAATAATAATTGATTCGTTGATTTGTTCCAATACACTTTGGCATACGTATTTGCAAATTCTCCTTGACCTCCAAGAGGAACCGAAATAATATTTTTGTCACGTAAAATGCTCAAGAGATTTTGATTTGCCTCTAGATTTAGGTTAGCATCCTCAATTTGAATTTCTAGATTTGATTTCTCGATTCCTACAGTTTGTAGATCAGATTGCAAACCTTGAATTAAGTTGGTTGTGTAAAAAAGTCCAACGCCCAATAAAATTGCGGCTGACCATCCTAGGTAAGTTAACCAATTGTACTTTGGTTCAACCATCTTAATGACTTTTGGCTTGTTTTGAGCATTTGGAATACTGACAACTAGCTTTTCTTTAACCTGCGTCCATACGCCTGCATTGACGCCAGGTGATACGCCTTCTGTTAACCTAATAACCGCTGCTTCTATCTCCAATACTTCTTCAAGTATTTCGGGATGCTTTATAAGTGTGTTGTACACCTCAATATTTTCAGATTCAGTGAGCGCTCCAGCGACGTATAATTCTAATATTCCAGATTCTATGTAAGCAGATATATCCATTTATTGCAATACTATTGTTCGTAATTCCTTTATGCAATTTCTATTGCGTGTCTTAACCGTACCGATAGGCATGTTGAGAGCTTCTGAAGCTTCTTGTTGTGTATACCCTTTGAAGTATAACAGCTCAATAACTTCAATACATTTTTTGGCTAGTTTGCTGACGAATTTTGTTATCCCGATGGCATCTGTCTTGTCATCTAAACTTTCACTTGTTGGTAACACATCTACGAAATATTCAGCATTGAGGTTTTTTTTAGAATTTTTAAATGATTTTGATCGCGTCTTATCGATGGCAGCATTGCGAGCAATATTTAAAATCCAAGTAAAAAAACGACCCTTTTCGGCTGAATAACTATCGGATTTATTCCAAGCTTTAATGAATACATCTTGCATGACTTCTTCTGCAATATGATGATCTCGAACTATGTTATAAATTACCCCATGCATACTTTTGCTATACATGTCATATAAGGTTTCGAATGCTTTCTGATCTTTTTTCTGAAAATTTGTAATCAATATCTCTAATTGCATATGACTATTTTATAGGTGACTAAAGTAGTCAAATTAAACATATGAAAAAAGCCACCTCAATGAGATGACTTTATATAAAAATAAACTTTGCTTATTGAATAATTCCTCCGCAACTGATGCGGCTTCCGGCATCTCCTGAAGGTTGTGATGTAAAATCATCAACGCCTTCATGCACTATAATGGCGTGTCCAAGAACATCCTTGTTCGCATCACCACATCCAATACACCATTCATCAGTCTCTACAGTAACAGTGGCGTTTCCGTCGGCATCAGCCTCAAGATTTCCAATATCACCTTTATGATAACCGTCTGCGCTACCCCATTTTCCGTGAGGTTGGTTGGTAGGATTCCAATGGCCGCCGGCAGAGGTGCCGTCAGCAGCAGAGCAATCTGCCGTTTCGTGAATATGAATCGCGTGTGTACCTTCCTTTAAGCCCTTTAAATTGACAACCATTTTTACCGTATTATCCTTTTGGGTAAATTCGGCAGAACCAGTAACAGAGCTCCCGCTCTTGGCTTCCAGTTTTAACTGAACATTTTTCTCTTCCATGGCATCCTCCTCAATGGCATTCATGTCCGTCATTTCAGAAGTTGTTTCCTCCATTGCGTTCTCTTTTTTTTCATCTTTACAAGAAGTGCTTACAATCATCGATGTGATGGCAAGTGTTAATAATAGTCGTTTCATTAGTTTAAATTTTAGTGATTAATTATTAAAGTTACTACTAATTTGCTGTTTCACAAATTCTTTCACTGAAAGTACTCTCATTTTTTAGACGTCTATGACTTAAATCATATTTATTATAACGTAATTGCTTTACATTGTCAGCAAAGATGACTCTCTGAATTTTCTCTGTTGATTTGTAATTATAGCTTCTCTACAAAGATTCTTCGTGTTAAAAAATCTTTAAACCAGTTTTTAAAGTTGGTTTTTATTTAGATATATAGTTATCTTTCTTTTTATATTAATTTAAATTACAACCTAATGGATAAGATTATTGTACCTATTGATTTCTCGCAACATTCAGAATACGCTCTCGAAGTGGCTGCTCAATTGGCGAAAAAAAATAATGCTCAATTACTTGCTCTGCATATGTTGGAAATGTCTGACTCAATGCTAATTCACAGTGATCAAGAGCAAAATGAGAAAGCTGTTTTCTTTTTAAAATTAGCTGAAAAAAAATTCAACGAATTTTTGGTCAAAGATTATCTTTCTGATGTCGAAGTCATTCCTATGGTAAAGCATTTTAAGGTATTTAGTGAAGTTAGTAAAGTCGCTAAAGAGCATAGTGCCGATTTAATTGTCATGGGTTCGCACGGTACTAGTGGCTTTAGCGAAATTTTTGTAGGCTCAAATACCGAGAAAGTAGTACGTCATTCGGAAGTTCCTGTACTCGTTATAAAACAAAGAGCAACTTCAACCGACTATAAAAATGTGATTTTTGCAAGTGACTTTAGCGATGAGGCCATAAAACCTTATACTAGCGCTTTAAAGCTATTGAAGCCTTTAGGATCTAATGTTCATTTGGTGAATGTCAATGTTTCAGGCGATAAATTCAAGAGTTCTTCTGATATGGAACAAACAATGTCAGACTTCTTAACCAAAGCAGATGGAAATTTGAATAATTTGCCTACTGTAAATTATATTTCGGATAGCACTGTAGAGAAAGGTGTTTTAAATTATGCAAAAAAGATCAATGCGGATTTAATTGTCATCCCTACCCATGGTAGAACCGGTATTTCTCACTTCTTTGAAGGTAGTATCTCTGAAGATCTAGCGAATCATGCCAACGTGCCCGTTATGACTTTTAGGATTCAATAGTTAGAGTTTGGTTTTGATCCGAAATCAGGTGGAACCATGATCTTCAATTTTGAAGATAACATATGAGCGGTAATTGTTTTTACCTCACCTATATATTCGCCATCGATCTGGAGGGAAATAGCTTTCTCACATGTGATGATGGCTTTTTTTGTGGAGCGATATTCCATAAAGTCAGGATCCATGATGACGTCTTTGTTCAGCGTCTTGAAAATATCAATGAAGTCCATTTTTTTAAATATAACGACTTCAAACTGCCCATCATCCAATTGCCCATTAGGATTGATTACAGCACCTGTACCAAATTGTTTTGCATTGGCTATGGCAATTAAAATGCCTTTTTGTTCGATTATTTCGTCATTGACTTCAATCTTAAAACTATAGGGATACTCTGAAGATATCAAGGTTGGTATGGTATTAATAGCGTACCCAAATTTACCTCTCAATTTAGAATTTTCAAAATTCTTGATCAATTCAGCATTTATGCCTATATCGGCAATGTGCAGGCACAAACGATCATTAACATGGAGTAAATCCATCTCAATCATATGTTCCCCCAAAGCAATGTCTATTTGCGTATCTATAATGTCTGAAAGATTTAAATTTTTTGCCAATCCGTTAGCTGACCCTGCCGGTAAAATACCAACACTGACTTCCATTTGATGTATGGCATTGGCCACCATTTGTATAGTGCCATCGCCACCTGCAACTACGATCCGATTAATATTTTCGGATATGATCATGTGCTTTATATTTTTTTCATCATCTGAACCTGTGGTTTCATAAAAGATCATGGTGATTCCTCTGCGATTGACCTCTTTGTTCAGCCTGTCTAAAATGGCTTTTTTGTTAGATCCTCCTGAAATTGGATTGACTATTAGTAATATTTTTGACCTTGCATTCATATAGTTTTCTGAAACTGCTAAATTTTAGGTAATTTACAATTCATAATAATATCAATGAAAATATTTTGGTAAAGCTTGATTTAAAATTATATCGGGGATACGTTAACAATGATGAGTTGGTGGTCTCTGGTCATGTGTTTCAATCGTGGGCACCAGATAAATACAGTTTGGACAGGAAAGGTATTAGACATGCAGTTTCGATTTTTCACATGTTTAGGATAAAGCCGTATCCAAATGTAGAAGTGACGCTTCATTTTAGAGATTTGGTGGTGACTACAAAAACCTTGGATGATGGTTACTTTAGATTTTCTATCCCATACTCTGAATCGTTGGAAAGTGGGTGGCATCCCTATACCGTAAGTTGTAAGATTTCAAAATTCGGAATCATAAATTGTGGGGAACTTCTCAAACCATTTGAAAGCAAACTCGGGATCATATCAGATATTGATGAC
>JBBSOJ010000001.1:0-41343 GCA_038259855.1 Flavobacteriales bacterium | reverse complement strand
TATTTTCTAAAATATTGATCGGTGTACCAACGCCCATTAAATAGCGTGGCTTGTCCTCCGGTAAAATAGCAGTGACCACTTCCGTCATGGCATACATCTCTTCCGCTGGTTCGCCCACTGACAATCCGCCAATGGCATTACCTTCGGCACCTGCATTGGCAATATACTCTGCGGACTGTTGTCGTAGATCTTTATAGGTACTGCCCTGAACAATTGGAAAAAATGTTTGGCTGTAATCGTATTTAAATGGTAGTTTTTCAAGATGTTTGATACAGCGATCCAGCCAACGATGCGTCATGTGCATGCTTCGTTGTGCGTATCGGTAATCACAAGGATAGGGTGTGCATTCATCAAACGCCATGATGATATCGGCTCCTATGGTTCGCTGGATTTCCATTACATTCTCGGGGGTAAACACATGGTAGCTACCATCGATGTGTGATTTGAATTTTACGCCTTCTTCTTTTATTTTTCTGTTGTCAGATAGAGAATATACTTGATACCCTCCAGAATCAGTCAAAATATTACGATCCCAATTCATGAATTTATGCAAACCCCCTGCTTGCTCTAGAATCTTGGTTTGAGGGCGTAAATAGAGATGATAGGTGTTTCCGAGAATAATATCGGGATTGATGTCGTTCTTTAATTCTCGTTGGTGCACTCCTTTAACGGATGCTACCGTACCAACGGGCATAAAAATTGGTGTTTCAATCACGCCGTGATCGGTTGTTATGGTTCCTGCTCTGGCGCTACTTTGTGAATCTTTTGCTAATAAATCGAATGTCATGTGGGCAAACCTACGTAAAATATTATTTTAATTACTCTTTAAAAAACTCCAGTAGAGGTTGATGGTATTCTAAAAATACAATGCTGATGGTACGCGCAAAGATAAATAACTCAATCACTTTGTTTCCTAATAAAACTACAATTGTTAGCAAAAGTGGTGAATTCGTTAATAAGTGCATCGATGCCATTTTTGTTAAGGACTAGTAAACCTTTATTTTTGCGACATAAATTAACAAATATAACATGTCAGATACGAAACATTTAGAAGATTTGGTCACACAGGTAAGACGCGATATTTTGCGTATGGTTCACAAAGTCAATTCAGGCCATCCGGGCGGGTCATTAGGCTGCGCTGAATTTTTTGTCGCTCTTTATAAGGAGATCATGGACAGAAAAGAAGGGTTTGATATGGATGGCATGGGTGAGGATTTATTTTTCTTAAGCAACGGTCATATATCACCAGTATTCTACAGTGTTCTAGCAAGAACCGGATATTTTCCTGTAGAGGAATTGAGTACCTTTAGATTGATTGATTCCCGCTTGCAGGGACATCCAACAACACATGAAGGGTTGCCAGGCATCAGGATCGCTTCAGGATCTTTGGGACAAGGAATGTCTGTTGCCATCGGAGCCGCTCAAGCTAAAAAACTCAATAATGATGACCATTTGATCTATAGTTTACACGGTGATGGCGAATTACAGGAAGGTCAAAATTGGGAAGCCATCATGTATGCTTCCGCAAAAAAAGTTGATAACCTCATCTCGACAATTGATTTAAACGGACAACAGATTGACGGTGCTACCGACGAGGTGTTACCTATGGGAAGTATAAAAGCCAAGTTTGAAGCCTTTGGATGGATCGTATGCGAGATCAAAGAAGGCAATAATGTGGAGGCGATATTAAAAGGAATGGCAGATGCAAAATCTAAAACAGGGAATGGAAAACCAGTCTGTGTGCTCTTAACTACAGTCATGGGCAACGGGGTTGATTTTATGATGCATACCCACGCTTGGCATGGAAAGGCGCCAAATGATGAGCAGCTTGAAATTGGATTGAAGCAGAATGCTGAAACCATTGGGGACTATTAATCCCAACCTAAAAACTTTTCGAAAGGACCGATTTTTAAAATTATAACTAACATTAAATAACCCATAATAGCCTATTCTTTGGAAAGGCTGGGAGCGGAAAATGAAAACATACACAAATACAGGTAATAAAGATACAAGATCAGGATTTGGAGCGGGATTGACAGAATTGGGACAAACCAACGAGAACGTAGTGGCACTTTGTGCCGATTTAATTGGTTCTTTGAAAATGGATGATTTTAAAAAGAACCATCCAGAACGTTTTTTTCAAGTTGGTATTGCAGAAGCAAACATGATTGGTATCGCTGCGGGTCTCACAATTGGTGGAAAAATACCATTTACAGGAACTTTTGCCAATTTCTCTACAGGTCGCGTTTATGATCAAATTCGTCAAAGTGTTGCCTATTCTGATAAAAATGTAAAAATTTGCGCATCGCATGCAGGTTTAACACTTGGTGAAGATGGCGCGACTCATCAAATATTGGAAGATATCGGTTTGATGAAAATGTTACCAGGTATGACGGTCATCAATACCTGTGATTACAATCAGACCAAAGCTGCCACCATTGCCATTGCTGAACATCATGGTCCTGTCTATTTACGTTTTGGAAGGCCGTCGGTTGCTAATTTCACATCCGAAGATCAA
The DNA here is from genome assembly GCA_038259855.1 of Flavobacteriales bacterium. Classification (GTDB taxonomy): domain Bacteria; phylum Bacteroidota; class Bacteroidia; order Flavobacteriales; family Flavobacteriaceae; genus JBPOFM01. The sequence goes on along the minus strand of JBBSOJ010000001.1, from coordinate 38,825 downwards.
AAATTTGAAATCGGTAAAGCCGTTCAGCTAACTGAAGGAGTTGATGTCACCATCGTGGCGACAGGTCATTTGGTTTGGGAAGCTTTGGAGGCATCAAAAGTTCTTAATGAAAGTGGTATTTCGGCAGAAGTCATAAATATCCATACCATTAAGCCTCTGGATGACAACGCCATTCTAAAATCTGTAAAGAAAACTGGTTGCATTGTCACCGCAGAAGAGCATAATTACCTGGGAGGTTTGGGAGAAAGTGTATCACGTGTTCTTGCTTTGAACACACCTACTCCGCAAGAATTTGTCGCAACTCATGACACTTTTGGAGAATCTGGAACGCCTGCACAATTAATGGAAAAATATGGTTTGAATAAAGATGCCATCATAAAAGCTGTTAAAAAAGTCATGTCAAGAAAATAATAATAGTCTGCATGCGTTTTTGATACTACAAATCAAAAATGATAAAGCAACTATTATGAAAACATCAAAAAAAAGTATAAAGTTTTTAGACTTTCAATCTTTAAAGAAGAACGGAGTTCTTCTTGCAACCATAGTTACCACTGCCATCTGTAGCACAACACATGCTCAAAGTGACAGTGGTTTCGGTATTAAAGCCGGATTGAATTATAACGGCAATGGTGACTATTTTGAGTCCATAGAATCAAATGCCCAATCGCCAGATAGAAATGTTGGTTATCACGTAGGCGTGTTTGGTAAACTAGGTGAAGATGTTTATTTTCGACCAGAGCTGGTGTATACCGCTACTAAAAGCACTTACAACAGTGACGACTTTACAATGAAAAAAATAGACGCACCGCTGTTGGTTGGATTCAAAGTTATCGGACCTGTCAGTGTGTTTGCAGGACCATCTTTACAGTACATTATAGGTACCGAATTTGATGGCATTAGCATAGAAGAAGTTAATGATGATTTTACAGTGGGCTTAAACTTCGGAATTGGACTCAATTTCAAAAAATTTGGAATTGATTTAAGATACGAACGCGGCTTTTCAGATAATGAAGCCATCTTTATTAACGACAATATAAGCACTGGGGTCGTAAGTAGAATAGATACACGACCTGAACAGCTAATCTTAAGTGCCTCCTTCAAACTCTGATATAATAAACATAAAAAGCCGCATATAGCGGCTTTTTTTTATATCAGACTAATACCATTATTCATTATAATTAATGGTGATATTAGATTCTAAATAATCTGGCGTTCCATTGTTATCAGAATCCATTGCAATCACAGTTTTAATGGTAATATCACCATTTAAAGTTGTTCTAGATCTTTCATATTCATTCGCTGCTAATATTGGTTCGTCATCACCTGAAATCACCAAATATGTGCGAGAATCCAACTCGTCTAAAGTAAGGACACCATCGCCATCATCATCAGCATCGACATAATTAGGTCTTAAGTCACCATCTGTATCATCATCAAAAATGTTCTTATTATCTTCTAAATCCTCAACATAAGAAGGAATTCCATCATTATCGTGATCTAAAACTTCAATTTGAAGCAATTCAAACTTAAAAATAAGATTCGAATATGTTGGGATTAAAGAACTTGGAGATACTTCAAAATATGCCAATCCAGAAGGTAAAAACATAGCTCCTAAACCGTAGTCCTCGTACGATATTGTACCATTACTATTCGACATAAATGATGCAGAGCTCTTGAAGGTTGGAAACACCAACTTCCATCCTTCGATGACACCACCACCCTGGTCCGTGGTCATTGGCAAATCAATGGGGTTCGGCGTACTATCAAAAATAACACCATTAAATAAGTTTCCGGTATACACTACCCTCACCTGATCCGTGAATCTTGGAGAATCACCTGCTCCGGTATTTAGCCTTAACACATAATACTCGTAGTTAACGCCTACATAGGTTGTTTCAAACGTTTCAAGCAAGTCAGAATCCATCAAAATTTTGTTGGTATCAGGATTTGGCAAAGGCAAATAACTACCGTCCGTATCTCTTGGAAGTTCTTGGATGACCAATTCCTCGATTGAATGGGTTCCAGGAGTTAAAAAGGTAGCTTCATTATAATAATGAGTCTCAAGATAATTTATAAGAGAATCCTTATCAACAATCTGTTGTTCTGCTCTGTCACGGGGCGGTATCGCTATAAAGCCGCCATTATCGTCATCATCCGTACACGAAGTCAAAATCGATAAAAAGACAAAGGCAATTAGTGTTAATTTTTTAAAGTTCATTATTGCTTATTTTTGCTTCGCAAGATACAATAATATAATATTTTTGTACAAGAACATTAACGTTACTTTTTATAATACTGATATGCGAATTGATAAATATCTTTGGTGCATTCGATACTACAAAACACGGAGTATTGCCACAGAAGCTTGTAAGAAAGGACATATTAAGATAAACGATCAGGTTGTGAAGCCAAGTAGAGAAATTTATCCAACGGATAAAATTCAGCTGCGCAAAGACCAGATCAACTATCAGATCGTAGTGAATGACATTCCACCAAGCCGCGTTGGGGCCAAGTTAGTGGGGCTATATAGAACTGATGAGACCCCTAAAGAAGCGTTTGAAGCGCAGGATCTTTTAAAATATTCCAAAGATTATTATCGTAAAAAAGGGGTTGGCAGGCCTACGAAAAAAGACCGACGCGATATCGATGATTTTTATGAAGATAAAGAGGCTGAATAAAGCAACTCTTTTTATCTTTGGTCAAACACTATTTCGATGACGACTTCCAAACACATCATTCTCAATCATGGCGAGATCAATCACAAGATCAGACGTATTGCCTATCAGATTTACGAAAGCAATGTCAATGAAACAGAAGTGATCCTGGCGGGGATTGACAGTAATGGCTATGTGTTGGCAGAAAAACTAAAAGCGACGCTAGATCAAATTTCAGATTTAAAAACAACACTTTGTAAGGTCGTTGTTGACAAGAAGAATCCACTCGCTGAAATTTCAACCTCGTTGGCTCCTAATGATTACATCCATAAGTCGATTGTGTTAATTGATGATGTCTTAAATTCTGGTGGCACCCTTGTATATGGTGTAAAGCACTTTTTGAATGTGCCTCTAAAACAATTCAAAACGGCGGTTTTAGTCAATCGCAACCATAAAAAATACCCGGTAAAGGCCGATTTTAAAGGCATTTCTTTATCAACATCACTAAATGAACACGTAGAGGTTGTTTTATCAGGTACAGAGTATCAAGCTTACTTAACCTAATTTCAGCTCCAATTCCTCAACAATTTGATCCACGTTTTTTTCATCTACTGAAACGACCGAATCCGCTTGTGAGTAAAAATAAGAGCGCTCAAAAAGATGTTTTCCTATAAACTCTGTAAGCTCCTCTTTTGTTTGAAGATGCGAGATCAACGGTCTTTTGGTGCGCTCACTGAACAATCGTTCTACAAGAACTCCAATGGATGCTTTTAAGTAGATACTGCGAGCCCCAGATGCCGTTACGATCATCTCCATATTAGAAGCATAACAGGGTGTTCCTCCTCCTAACGAAATGACGGTATTTTTAGACGATAATAGCAGATGTAAATAGTGGGTTTCTTTTTTTCGAAAGTATATTTCTCCTTTAGATTTGAATAACTCCGAAACAGACATCCCTTCCATGTCCTCTATGTAATCGTCCAAATCAATATATTCAAATTGTAACGAATGTGACAATTTTAGACCAATAGTTGATTTTCCAGACCCCATATAGCCGATTAAAAAAATAATCATAATTCCTCTTATAAATTGATTTTAAATAGCTTGCATAATTATTCGCAAAAAAAAACAAATTTATATCAAAAAAGCGTTGCATTATAACTTAATCGTTTTTATATTTGCACCCTCGTAAAACGAAAGACTCGATAGCTCAGTTGGTAGAGCACAACACTTTTAATGTTGGGGTCCTGGGTTCGAGCCCCAGTCGGGTCACAGGTGGAAACACCATTTAGGTACAAAACCTTGCTAATTATATGATTAGTGAGGTTTTTGCTTTTAGAAGGATTCATTTGACACATTAAAAATATTAAAAGATGCTCTTGTGATTGAGTTTTTATCTTTTTTCTTATAAATTCCATTCTAAACAATATGCTTTCTGGAAGGTATTGCACCATTAAAATAATCATTTGAGTACGGTTTCAAGGATCTGATTTCTCTTAACTCGTGTTTGCGCCATCAAAGTTCCTGGAATGCCTAGAATTACGTTAAGCCGATTTTTTAAGTTTTTATAATCTTCAATTTTACTATCGGGAAAAAGACCAATTATAAATGGTTCAAAGTTTTGATACCCGTTATCATTTTTATTTTAGATAAGCCTAACCGCACATAGTCATTTTCATGTGCTTTACTTGACGTGATTGAGTTTGAAATTTGCAACTAGATTCTATTCTAAAATAGTGTCCTATGGAGAGGTTAAAAGTTTCCTTTGGTCACTTTAATGAGTAAATCTGAAGATCAGAGAAGATGCTTTAAAAGAGCTTCATTGAAAATAATTTGTCCTTTTTTTCGGCTCACTCATTTTTTTTATAAATCAAGTATCTTTAAATTAAGTATCAAATGATTTATTCTATAATTTAGGCTTCGTCTCTTTCAGGACGAGTTGCATTTGTAAAAAAATAATTTGGTTAGACTTACCACTGATCTCCACAAAATAAAAAGGATATCATTATGTTCAAACCTTAAAAATAAATTGAAAATTTCTAATATCATTGTTGATTTTGAATTTTCATTAATTGACTTTAGTATTTTAATGACAAACAGTTGTTGCCATTATTGTGAAAAAAGAATATTTTTTTGTTATTTGAGTCAAAGGTTAACATGTCATATGATTACCTTGAAAAAGAAATATTATTTATGAGCAAAATACAGTATTGATTAAGGGATTAGGGTTAAGGTCGGCGTTGGGATTTGTTAAAATAGGGCAAAGAGTTATTGTAAATATGGGGACAACAGTCGCTTTTTTTAGATGATGCATAAAGTGCAGTCGTTGACTTTTCTCTTGAATTCATCTTGCGAGAATCATAGGATTTTAGAACCATTTGGCCTACTAAATTGGTGATTAAACGTAACGAAAACCTAAAACATCTATTATTGCTGAAGTCTTGAGGATTTGGGCTTTCAAAATTGAAATTTAATCTATTAGTCCACTATTTCAACCATAATAATCAATCCACATGGTGCTTTTAACATCTACAAATAAAATATATATTCATGCTTCTCTATGCTATTTATGTATTAATTTTAAACATATTCATCAATTAACTGCCAAATATTCAATTAACTAATTCATATGTCAAGTCTTGAACTTATCATTTTAATTTTCAATATTATTTCCTGCATTCCAAGTATGGCTTCTGCAACAAAATTCGATTATTGGTGGATTAGAGGATTTGATTTTCCGAGGATTCAGATATCTATCTTGATTTTTGCGAATATTTTATTAGCAGTATTTGTCTATTCGTTTCAAGAACCGTGGCATTTTATACTATTAGGGGCATTATGCATTTGCCTGATATATCAATGTTGGCTGATATTTCCCTATACCTATCTGGCAAAGCATCAAGTATTAAATTACGAAGGAAGTGATACGACCAATGAAATTAGCATTTTGGTATCCAATGTGTTAATGACCAATCGGAAGTATCAAAATTTGATTAATATAATTAAAACAAAGAATCCCGATTTATTCTTGACTTTAGAATCCGATAAAGGTTGGGAGAACGCTTTAAAACATTTTGAGACTGATTATAAACACTCGGTAAAAGTTCCTTTGGACAATCTTTACGGCATGCATCTCTACTCAAAACTTCCTCTTGAAAACATGGAAATTGACTATTTAATCAAAGATGAAATTCCATCCATTCACGGTTATGTTCAATTGGAAAATGGCTATAAAGCTAAAATCCACTGTTTGCACCCCAGACCTCCAAGTCCTTCAGAAAGTAGCACATCTACTAATAGGGATGCTGAACTTTTATTGGTTGGAAAAAAGATAAAAGATAACGCCAAATTAACTATGGTTTTTGGTGATTTGAATGATGTGGCATGGTCTCGTACCACTAAAATTTTTCAAAAGATAAGTGGACTCATGGACCCTAGGCGTGGTCGAGGCTTCTTCAATACCTACAGTGCTGAATATCTACTTTTACGCTGGCCATTGGACCATGTTTTTCACACAGATGATTTTACGCTTGTAGATATCTCAAGAGAAAAAGATATAGGTTCAGATCACTTTCCTATGTATATCAAATTAAATTACGCTCCGCAGAAGAAAGATGCACAGGAAAAGCTTGATGTAAATCGTGAAGATAAAAAGTGGGCAGATTCGAAGATTGATGATGGATTATATTCTTAAAACGAGTTCTAACATCGCCAAATTAATGAAATGAGATATAAAGATACACTTATAACATACAGCGGAATTGCTTTAATCATTGGCTGCTTAAGTGCGGCTATAACAGATGTTATTGGGATTTTAGTTGTTGAAGACCATAATCCGATTCGTCAAACTATCAGCCAATTGGCACATGGCGACTATGCTTATATTCAAGATATTGGTCTGACACTTTTCGGGTTGGGCGTTATAGCTGGCGCCATTGGACTCTACATTTGGAGATCCAATTTCGTATCTATCCTGTGGTGCTCTATATGCCTTGGATTATTGGGTATACTTACTATCGTGTTGTCAGAGTTCAATCAATTTGCGGGAGTCCCAGGAAAAACAATACATATCGTACTCGCGATATCTATAGGGATTCTTTTTTTGATAAGTACGATTCTTATAGGCATTGCTGTAAAAGATCTTAAAAGACAATGGTATTACGTAAGCATTAGCACTGGTGCGCTCTTTCTATTATCCTGTTCAGGATTTCTTTTTATATCTGAAGCATATGAAGGCGCTTATGAGCGCGGTGTTGCCCTAGTTACATTCCTTTGGTTTTGTGGATTGGGCTATCATTTAGTAACGAATTTTAAAAAGGTTTCTACTAATAATAAATAGATCAATTAAATAAGAAACCCAAATCTATCGATTTGGGTTTCTTATAACTTTATAATAACGTTTTTCTATTTTCTGTTAAACTCTGCTCTATCATAAAATTTATCATCTTTAGGATAGGGATCTGCGTGTTCATTTCTCACATAAGAATCTAATACGAGCACTTCATAATCTCTATGGATCGGTGTTCCTTTCTTCATCCGTTTTGTTTCGGCAAAGGTTTGGTGGTTGATGCTTTCCGTAAAAACAATTTCACTTTCGAGATTGAGATGCGCCATACCAATTGGTAAAATAAAATGATTTTCACCGTCTTCATTAAGATATTCATGACCACCATCTTTAACCCTACTATTATAGGGTTTATGATTTGCTGCAATAATTGATGTATCTACTTCTATATCGAGATAAACAACACGTTCTGTATTTTTATTGACAAGTAAGTTATCAACTGTTCCAATGGCTCTCCCATCTTTATCTTTCACTTCCCAACCACGAACATCCTTATCATTGTCAGCTACCGTATAATCCGATAGTTCTTCTAAATAGTATAAATTCTTTTTATTATCTGTGTCCATAATTTTACTTGTTTTTCATATTGGTTAATAATTGCCCAGCCTCGTTGAAGAAATTCTTTACTGTGGCTGTCTGTTCTAATGTTTTTTCGCCTGGAATAATCGCTACAAGCGCATCATGCACTTCTCCAACTTCTGTCTCCATATTTGGAAAGCGTTGTGATTGGATGTTCCTTAAAGCGTCTACAACGATGCTTCCCGCATTCTTGATTTTATCGGCATGTGTCAAATCAAGCGGGTCGTCGGTAATGGACTCTGCATTTTTGCGAGCAGTTTCTAAATCTGAACTGATATTTACATTTAAGCTGTTTGCTATGGATTCCGTAGCTTCAATTAATTTATTGAGTGCGGCATTCGCATATTCGTGCTCAAGGCCCATTTCTGCATCTTTGTTTACAAATGTTGTATACTCTGAAATCTCGGAAATAGCTGTGTCTGAAATAACATATGTAGAATTATCCATGGACTGGTTGACGTCATCTGTAACCATTTCTGAAGTATCATCTGATACGTCATCTGTACCATCATCGTCATCGTTTGCGAAGAACATGATAAAGAGTATTACTAAAACAGCCAAGATTGCTAAAATCCAGGGCCATATTGTTGTCTTTTTTTTAATTTTAATTTCTGCCATAATGTATTGTTTTTAAGTTATTGATTGGGTGTATAGTTAAAAAATGGTTCTGTCACCAGTGTTAGATTCAGAACCATTTCTAACCAACAAATTATTTTGTATAGATGACTTTGTGGTCCCCTACTTTAGTATTAATATCCTCCATACTTCTCATGTATGTATTCTGTCTATTGAAAACTCTATCAGGTCTTTCTCCGATGATATAATATCTTACATCCAATTCGGGTGCATTTAAAGTAACTTGATCCGACACGCGCATATTTTTATCGCCAATGTCTTTTCCTGTAGATTGCAATTCAGAGATAACAATCAGACGTTTGCCAGTTGCCCAGATTTCCTTGATTTCCATTTTGGATTCTTCTCCTGAAACTTCCGCTTCAATCATTAGCGTTCGTTCTTCCTTTTCCCCTGCATTAGGCATATCCACATCCAAGTAAGGAACCTCGACTTCTTCTTCTTCCATAACGACCACTACCTTTGGCACTTCTACAGTTTCTGTTTTTGTACCCACATTAACATCTGCCCAATCGACATCATATTCAGGCAATTCACCTGATTCGGCATCCACATCAACTTCTATTTCAGGAAGCTCACCGGTATCGGTCTTTTTAAAGTCGCAGCTCATCAAAAGACTTATGGCTACTACTGGAATAATCATTGTTTTAATTGTATTCATAATTTTAAAGTTTTTTAAATGGCTTCTAATAGTATTTTTAAGTATTCCTTATTGGAAACCAAAATTATTGTTGATTTTGTAAAATTAATATAACAACGGATAGCGAGAAAAACGTGTCGTATTCCTATAAATATTGATGCTATAAAATATTAAGTTATGATGGTCTAGAGATTTTAATTATTGCACATGCTGACCTATGGTATCAATACAACAAAAGTGGTAATGGTCGATGTTAACTTCAGAATGCCATTGAGAACAAAGACATTTTATTTGAAATCATTTTTAGATTATTGCCTATAGAAATTAGACTTGACATTTAATGGTGTTCTAATATTATAAGGAAATGACATCCTTACTGAATTTTAATATTGACATGGACAAATTCGATTTATGACAATTATTTGCGTCAACAATTCGCTGATTTAAGCGCCTCATCCAATAATTTAAATAGTAGCTTATAGTGATGCCATTAATTAATAATATAAAATTATGAAAACACTAAACTTTGCGCTTATCCTTTTAACATTCCTGTTCTTTAGTTGCGGTCCCACGGTAAACACCACTAAAACCACCGCTGTTGACCTTTCTAAATATAAAACCTTTGCCTATTTACCAAATAGTAATTTTGAGGGCATTAAAAATGAAACCTTTGAAAAAGAGATTATCGAAACCACTAATTTGAATATGAAGAAACGTGGTTATACAATAGATAGAAATCGTCCAGACTTGTTAGTGCTCATTAGCACTACGAAAGATTCGGCTACTGAGAATACTAAACCTGTTTATGCAACGTATCCTGATTATGATGCCTCTAAATATCGTGTAAACCCAACTTATGAAAATTATTATTATAACGGTTATAACGATTTTGATGGCTTTGTTGACTATGAAGTGAATTTATCCGCTTATGATACGGGCTCACTGATTATTCGATTAGTGGATGCTAAAACAAAAATTGTTGTTTGGAGAGGCTCTGCTTTTGATGCTAAATTTGCAGATGAAGAATCTGTTGCGATTGATAAATTTGTAGATGATATATTTGCAGAATTTCCGACAGAATGATGGCGATACCTCTCAAATTTTTTAATTGTCTTCAGAAAGCGTTTTCATATTTATAAGAACGCTTTTAAATCGCTTAATATCGTTTTCCAAAACAGTTCTGATACTTGCTTTCATTTCCACCATATTGTCATAGGCTAAAATAACGTTATGGGCAAGTAAACTTGCTTGATCGGCGTTCTGGTTGTCATCTACAAATTCAGACAGACGACGCACTAAAGTCTCTATTTCGTTTTCCAAAACGGCATTTCGATTATTTATTCCGGAAGGTTCATCCTTGTTAAAATCAACACTTGCCACACGTTCATTCATAGTCTTAACCCAATTTGAATAGAATTCTTTATACTCTGAATTCTCATTTTCAGTTGGGTTTTTAGAAAAAAATTGTGTCGATCGCAACAAGCGCCATTCCGAAAACCTGTTTTTTTCATTTTGAAAATGAGTTCTAAAAAAATTAATTTCTTGACTGATATAACTATGATAATTGCCAAAAAAATTTGAATCAACCAATAGTTGTTTGAAATTTGAAAGCTTATTTTGTCTCTGATGGGAATAGAACCTATTTAAATGAATTAAGTCGATTTTACTCAAGAATTTATCATTCAATGATGCAGAAAGTATGGGATTGACGAATGTATCCAAATCAAGTGAACGGTTAAAACTTTCAAGGTCATCAATTGCTTTTTCAATGGATTGTATCAGTTCTGGAAGTGACGATTGAAAATAATCAAATGCGTCATATGAATTGTCCATACGCTGTTTTCTATAGAGATAAAACCCCAAGAGCACACCGAATACAGCTAAGAGAACGGCAGTGCCATCCATAACTATCGACCATTGATTGGGGTCTAAACTCCAGGACTCAAATATCAGATAGTATTTTTCAGACTCTTGATTCATTTATTGAAGTAAAGGATTATTAAATATAGAAATTTGATTTTAAATTAAAGTCTCAAAAAATTTAAATAACATTTTAATAATTGAGGTATATTAAATTTGATTACAACTAAAATCCATAGGCTTTCATAGATGTTTATTAAGCGCTTGAAAAAGAAAATTGGTTTTGATTATGTGATTGTTGATTCTGCAAGTAAGGATTCATACGAAACCCAAGTCTAAATGGAACGATTTTATTTTTGACAATAGTTATGATATTAATAGCTATGTCGTTTCATGGTGTGCGAAAATCACTATTAAATAACTGCTTAAATTATATTCTTAAGATAATGGATAATGAAAGGTCTATTATTTATTCATTTTTATATTTCATATCTACAAAGTTAACTTTTGAAGGTAAAAGAATCTGGATGTCGTTATACCGATTGAAACATCTCCTGATAAAGTTTTTTTATTGTGATACATAAAATTTGTATTGCGTTATAAATCTATGGACGAAAATGTAACCTTTATATTTTGATTACAATAGGTGAAAATTGTACCAACTCAAATACAAATCAGATATGGAAAATGAATTTGCAAAAAACGAATTGGATTATTTAAAACATTACGAAGCGGAGGGATTTACTGACCAATATAGAATCGTAAATGACAGGTTGGAAAATCTAAAAACAAAAGCCACTTACAGTCCCGATGACATTACCATATTAAAAGAGCATAGATATGAAGGCATGAGCAACCCATCGGACATGTCGCTTTTATATGTTATTGAAACAACTGATGGTAGTCGTGGAACTATCTTGGCAAGTTTTGGCGCCAATGGTAATACTTCGGTTCATTCCTTTATGAACGATGTCCCAAAGGGAAACATAAGTAAAGATTCTATGGTGCCACCAGACTCAAAAAAGTGATTTTACAGATTTTTTTCTTCTTTAAATTATTTTTCTTGCGTTTAAAACATCCTCAACATTTTTAAAATTATAGTAATGATTGAAGCCAATGAATACACGTTTGATGTCTTGAAAATATTAATTGGAGAATTTCCTTTTTTGATTTATGTAGAAATCATTATCAGGGTTTTTGTAATAATGAGTTACACCATCCTCATCATCCGATGGATAGGTAAACGAGCTGTTGGCGGCATTGGAAGTGCGGATATACTTTTGATAATAGCAATGGGAAGTGCCGTTGGGGATGCGATGTTATATCCGAGTATTCCCCTTGCGATTCCCATGGTGGTCATAACGATGATTGCAGCCTTCCAAAAGCTGTATGTCTATATTGGCATCAGACACGAATCCGTGAGGAAGATTACACATCCAAAAGTCTCAAAATTAGTAGAACATGGTTGTTTTTTAGAAGATAACTTTACTGTAGATGAAATCGATGTAAATGAGGTGATAATGCTTTTAAGAGAAAATGGGGTCAAATATCTATCGGAAGTTGAACATGCTTATTACGAGCAATCGGGAAAATTAAGTATCTATAAATATAAAAATCCAGAGTTCAAACATTCCATTTTGCCGGAAGATATCGAACATACAAAATCTATTTTGAATGTAGAAAGTTAAGAAATTAAAAAATAACCCAAAAGTATCATGACACATAAGACTCTAAAACTCCCAATAATTCCTGAACAAATTAAAGGGGATTCGCATGATGTTGTCAGTATGGTTTGCACAAACTCTATTGACTCGGCAGCTTTTCTATACAACGAAACAGTTGAACGTCTTAAAAGTGTGAATTTGTGGTACTCCTATTCCGATAAGGTCAAGGCTAAATTTACTTTGATTCATTCAGAAACTGAATTGGAAACAAATGCACTCACTAAAGAAAATTTAATTCGAATAGAAATCCCAGGTCCTGGAACTATTAGTGGCAAAGGTTACGACTGGACCAGAATCATTGATATTCAAGACGATGAAACTATCGATGTCCCATTTTTTGCATTGACTATAAAACCCTGTAGTCCTCCAAACGCTGATAAAGAAATTACTGCCCACTTTTATAAGCATAACGCCTCGAATACTTTAATCATCAGGCGAATTGGGAACTGTGTCTATGCAGAAGCACATGGGAGAAACGAAATTGTCAATATTTCGGAAGCACCGCTAATTGACAGTATTCGAAATATGGGGATTAATCTTGGAAGCAAAGTGGGTTTGGGTAGTATGAACTGGCTTGGATTAACGAAAGCGTTACTTGAACCTTAAACTTAAATATATTATATTATCTACATGATTGTAAATACATCTTTAGAAGGGCTGCAAATAATTCTGCACGAAGCACATGGATTATTGGCAGGAAAAATAGCCAACCAGATTGCTGAAAAACACAGACCAATCCATTGGTTTGAAACTTTGATTGCCGTATGTGAGCATGATGACAGACAACTGAATTTTGACGAAAAGGACTATTTATCCGACATAGGCGTGCCTCTGGACTTTACCGAAGAACAATATACAGTCAGTGAAGTTTTAAAGCGAATGCAACGCGTTCTGAAATCTGCAGAACATAAATCCTTATGGGTAAGACTACTAATCTCATATCATAATGAATTCATTTATAGCCACATGAAAGATAAGAGCAAGAACATTACCAATTTTTTTAAAAAGGAGGAACAAGAACGTCATGCGCTGTTAAAACATTTTAAGATTACCGAAACTAAAGCTAAATCGTATTATGAATTTTTAAGATTCTGCGACCGTTTATCATTGATATTGTGTAAAGATGAAACTCCAGAGAGTAATCGTAAATTGGAAATCAACACCTCTATCAATAATGATATTTATTTTATAAAGAAGTCGGATGATAATACACTACTAGTATCTCCTTGGATTTTTGAAAAGAATCAGTTTGAGTTATCTGTTGAAGAACGTATTTTAAAGGACACACAATTCAAATCTTCAAAAAATTTTGAGACTGCTCTAAAGAATACAATCCCTCAAACAAAAAGTTGGAAACTTTCAAAAGAATAAATATGCCACCAAAATGTAGAATATTTCAAAAATATCCTTGTAGCCTTTAAATCATTCAAACCTTCTCGTCCTTTTTCTAAATGGATTTTCCTATACAATACGCACTTGAAAAATCCCTTATTTTGAAAATCGTTTCGAATACTTTAATCAAAAAAAACAAACATTTTAAATCTTGATTTCGATTCCGATCAATTCAAGAAGCAAATTAGATGTTTGTCATTTTCTAATAAAGATGAGCTTTCCTCGTAGGTATACTATCCACCGATTATTTATAGATAGAGCAAATTTTTAAACTTTTATAGTTAATTAATTAGTCATACAATGGTTAATTTTAGATTTATAAATTAAAAAACTTAAAATCATGAATAAACTAACAAAACTTTTAACCTTCGTTGGACTTTCTTCGGCAGTCGCCTATGTTGCTCTCAATTTAAAAGGTAAAACTAATCCAAATTCAAGTCAATCATTAAAGTCATCTAAACAAAGTGATCCTCAAAAATCAAACTCAAATAGGAGTCGTAATCAAAATGGCAAAACAAAACATATTACGGACTATTCTGATGCACGAACTCAAAAGATGTATAAAGATTTAGGAATGACAGATGAACAAAAACGCAAATATGAACGCGACTATAAAACTGTCATGGACACATGGCAAAATAAAAACGCAAATTATAACATGGGTGAACAACAACAAATTGATGAGCACAATTCTGTTTTGAATGCGGTTCTTAATGAAGACCAATTTGGAATGTATCGTGATTGGTTTAAGAATAATCCAGCGTAATTTTATTCAAATAACCATGATAAATTCAGTCATTTATCAGAAAAACATTTGTTCTAATCAAGTAATTGAGTAATACTGATTTCATCGGAGAGGTTTCATTTTTAGTTACCTAAAAATAGTGTTTAGAGTTCAATGTTATGTATTCAAAAAAATATATTGTTGACTAATCATAAATTAAAAAAACCATGAATACTAGACACGAAAAATTATCAGACCAATTAGAAGAAATCTTGGAAAAGAATAAAGACGCAGAAAAAGGCTACCGTAATGCAGCTGACAATGCCGATAACAATAGTCTTAAAACATTTTTTCAGAATAAGGCCAATGATAGAAAGACGTTCTATTCTGACTTAAAAAGGGAATTGGTAGTGAATTACGACGATATTAATGACAATGGTAGTTTTACAGGAACCATCCACAGAGCTTGGATGGATGTCAAAGGATTTTTCTCTGCTGATAATGACGAATCAATGTTGGAGGAAGCTATACGCGGCGAAAAGGCATCTGTGGAAGAATATGAAGAAGTTCTGGCTGACACTACCCTCCCACCGAGTATTGCAACAATCTTAAGACAACAAAAAAGCAAGATTCAAAACGATTTGAGTCAAGTGAGGGGAATGGAAGATTTTAAATAATCTTTAATTATTTGAGAATGCCCTGTAACAGGTCATTTTTTTCTATAAAATTTTTACCAATGATGACAATATTCAATACAGCAAACAATAATTAAAATTATAAAAACCTAATACAATGAAAATACAAGCATATTTAGCATTTAACGGCAATTGTCAAGAAGCGCTTAATTTTTACGGCGACTTATTTGATGCAGATATTAAAAATAGAGAAACCTATGAAGACAAGGAAATTGATGTACCATCGTCCTACAGACAGAAACTTCAACATGCCGAATTAAAAGGAAAAGGTGTGCATTTTATGGCGTACGATGCGTCTCCTGATACGCCCATAAACCATGGCAATCAAATACACATGAGTGTTGATGCAGATTCTCAAGATAATGCGCGTGAACTTTTTGATGCCTTATCAAAAGGTGGGCAAGTACATCATAACTTTCGAGAACGTGAATGGGGATATTTCGGAAGATGTACAGACAAATTTGGAATCAACTGGATGGTTAATTTTCATAACAACAACTAAAAACTTAAATAGTATGCAAATCATTTTTGAATATCATGACGTTACAGCAAGTGAAACACTTGAGACGTTTACTACAGAAAAATTGAATACTTTGGGCGAAAAGAATGACATGGTCATACGTGCCGATGTTTTTTTTAAGCTGGAAAATACATCATCTGATGATACCGGAAAAATATGTAGCATTCGATTGAGTCTTCCAGGACCACGATTGTTTGCAGAATCATCTCATGATAGTTTTACGGATGCTGTGTCCGAAACTATTAATGAATTGGAGCGGCAGTTAAGAAAGCGCAAAGAAATGATGAAAAATTATTAACTATTAAAATACATCAATTTATGCTACCTACCCTAATACTAAGTGCTGCAACAGTAATTGTAAAAAAGAAAAAAACCAAGTTGGTTTTGACAGGAATTCAGTTTGTATATATTGCTATGAAATTAATGAAAAAGAGCAAATAATATCGAGTTGAATATTTAAAAAGAAAGTTTTCACTTTAATAATGTCTTTTCAAAAAAAACGTTTTAAAAAACCTCAAACTAATTTAACTGTTTGAGGTTTTTTAATTTATTATTTACTTGATTTGTTTGGCTTGTAACCATCTTCCGTCGAGTCGTCTTTTTCGCTATGGACTTTTTTGCTTCCTCTTGGATGCTTTGTACTGGATTCTTTTCTGTCGGTTTCCTTTTGTTGATCGTTGTTCGTGCTCATAATATTATAATTTTAAGTTTCTTAAAAATAAAGTATTCAAATTATTTAATGTGATTCAAAAACAGTATAAATTAACTGATTTGACAAGCTATCGATTCAATCTAAACCTCATTCAACTTTCTCGTCATCCTTTATATCCGCTTGGTCAATAAGGGGATGGTCATCTATATGCATACCTATAATCGAAATGATATTGTCTACCGTAGTATACAAAAGTAGAATTACCGTCACCATAAAACCACTCAAAATAGAAGAAGTTCCCAAAGAAATCCAATAGATAATTGCATACCAAGCCGTAGGGACGGCATCAGATTCGGTAATTGGTATGTTGAACAATTGGAACAAAACCAATGCGCTGATAAAAAGTATCGTATCAAATTTTGCAATATTAAGTACTGATTTATAATATTCACTCTTAATCTTAGATTGGGTGCCAGAACTAATTCCCAATAAAGTAAGCAGTAAAGCCAATATGGTTGCAGATGCCAATACAATGGTATTGCAAAGCATATTTAATCCAGGAAGTGAACTCGAAATCAGCTCTCTTGCCTCATATCCCGAAATATTTCCCAGTAACAAAGCACCAAGACCCACAAATACCATAGTCGCCATTCCGCCGAAAATGGCGTTTTTATTTTGCGTTAAAAATCGTTTCATATAAAATTTCTATTTTTCATCCACGCGCTTTGACATGTTCCGATTCCTATCATCTTTTTCCCCATATTGATTGATATGCTCTGATTTTAGAGGACCTTTGTCAACTTCCTTGTTCCCTTCTGGGTCAAATTCAGAAGCTTTGTTTCTTTTTTTATTATCATTCATAATTCTATAGTTTGACTATATTGAGTATATAACTAAAGCCTATAACTGGATAGGGTCTGATCCCCAGAGCTTCAAAAGTGTTAACCGAAATCAGATTCAATTTCATTTAATTACCGCAGGTTTTACCTATTCATTCGGAATTTCAAATTTATCTAGAAATAGATATTAGAAAGTTCATTATCCATCAAAAAAATAGTCCTAAAAAAATTATGAAATGGTTAAAACTGCCGCTTTAATTTTTTCGTATTTATTATATTTTGAAGTCAAAAACATTTTTTTTTGTGCTAAAATATATTACAGGAAATCACTTTATTAGTTATCTAAAATCAAATACGTATGTTATCAAAAATATCAAATGTCGCTTCAAGAGAAGGTGTAGAAGCCAAACTGAATGCTGCTTTCACATTTCCGCATTTGTATAGTCCTTCAGTATTGATAAACGGTATCAAAGAGACCTCTGTTTGCATCGTAACTTCAGAGTCTATGAACAGTATCAATTTTGGAATATGGGGAATTTTGCCAATGGGTTATGAAAATGGATGGAAAGATTTTCAGTCTGAAAAAAACACACTGAACGTTGATGTCGATTCTTTAGAGTTGACACCTTGGTTGATGGAGTCATTCCATACAAGAAAATGTCTTGTAATATCCACTGGTTATTACCTGTCTAAAATTGAAAATTTTAAAATGCGCCCCTATCATACAACCATGTTTCATAATGAAGTTTTTTGTTTCGCAGGTATATACACCATCCTTGATGATGGTTTTCATTCGTTTGGAATTTTAACACGTGAAGACAAAAGCACCAATATTATCAATCAACCTACACCAATAATTATAAAACAAGACTCTTACAAAGACTATTTAACCAACAATATCACAATTTCGGATCTTCAAAATCTAGAGTTAAAGATAGATGCTCAAAATTTTATGCAATTTCCTGTATCAAGAGAACTTTACAAGGAGTAAAATTTTACTAATTTAAGTTCGATTTTTTCAGACCTTTAATAAATTCGCTTGGTAGCATACCAAAACGTTCGCTAAATATCTGTGTGAAATAACTTCGACTGGTATAGCCCACTTTATAAACCACCTGCGACACGTTGAGATTGGAATTACTAAAATAATTATAAGCTGCCTGCAATTTCATTTCTTTGGTATAATTGTTGACAGACTTTTTATATACCATTTTAAAACCAATTTGCAATTTTACAGGTGTTAAATTGACATGATATGCAAGACTGTTAACCGAAATCCTTTGATGTAAATGGCCATGTAAATATTCAACTGCTACATGTATTTTCTCAACATCTGTAGTTGTCAATGATTCTGGCAAACTTAAACTCTGTTCATGATTAATGTATTCTGTCAATTGCGCACTCAATATCAAATTAACAATTCCAGTTATTGTCAAATCTTTAATTAGCCCTTTTGTATTTGTCTCCTTCAACTGTTTTATATAATCTGATATCTTCAGGTTATAGTTGCCCAGATGATAAAACATGCGTGAAGAGCTACTTTGAGAAAAAACATCCTTTATATCTTGCGGAAGACCGTCGAGTCTTTTAGTATTGTTTTTGATATATTTTTCAGGACATAATTGTATTAAACATAATTGAATTTTTTCGTCACATTTCATTTCAAAAATGGCCGCAGCATTTTCTTTGTAACGGATGATAACGTTTTGAAACCGTTCAATGGTTCCAATAGAAGTGTCTTCAATCTTGAAACTCATTGTTCCAGAAGTTAGAAACATAAAATCAATGGGGACATTCTCTTCAAAATGGACTTTGAATATAGTATTGCATCTAAAGTTCACTTCCATAAACATTAAAGAGACACCCTCGTTTAAGAATGTAAATGTTATAATACCCCTTCCATGCTTATTATTAAATGAAATATGACTTCCATTATAATTAGAATTGAAATCTGCATCGAGATTCATTGCAAGACGCTTTGCATTATCAGGTCCGATAGCTGTAGTAATAGTAATGGTTTTTTTAGTCATTTATGGAAGGTTGTCGTCACAAAGAACATATAAAAGAGAGATTTTGATTATCGATTTTGCATTTTTAAATATCGTTATTAGAGTTCAGAAAATTTATGAAGATCATATTTATTTGATAATTAATCATTTACACTGGCATGTTATATCAAATAGATATACAAATAACGCTGATGTCCTCATAAATGTCATACCTTCATAAAAAATCAATCAATGAAAAAACTGGAAGTGCATTCGCTACCTCTAAAGGATGTCATTAAAGATTTAGCCAATAAATTAAAAGCAAGTTACACAAATAATTGTGATGAATATACTTTAGAAATCCCAGATGACTGTGGGCGTGGTAAAATTGTGGGCATTAATTTTGACGGTGGCATTGGCCTTCTAATTTACGATTGCGAATTTTATGAAGATGTCGAAATAAGGTTCACAATAGATAAGGTCCATCCTTTAAAATTTTTGTATTGTTTAGAAGGATCATTGAGGCACCAATTCGAAAAGCAACCAGAAGTACATGAGTTAGAACAATTTCAAAATATTATAGTTGCAAGTCCAAATCATGATGGACATATCTTATTCTTTAAAAGTAACGTTCGCACTGAAATATATAGTCTTGAAATAAATCGGAAAATATTCAAGACAAAAATAGCCTGTGATCTGGGGAAAGCCAGCCCAAATCTACAAAGTATTTTTAAAGATGAAAATGGTGAAAATTCATTCTATTACAACGGTTATTATACGCTGACATTGGCTGAAATATTTAATGAAACAAAATTACAAAAACATAAACATTTAATTGGTAAAATTTTTTCTGAAACACAATCTTATCGCATGCTCACGCAACAATTAATTCAGTTCGATGATGACCAAGGTGAAGAGATTGACACCAAAGTATTAGGGAAAGCTGACTTGTCCGCCATGTTGGAAGCCATCGAAATTATAAAGGATGAGCTGGAATCGTTAGGTTCTGTAACTTCCATTGCCAAAAGGGTCGGACTAAATAGTGAAAAATTTCAGAACGGATTTAAGATATTGCATAACAAAACCGCCAATGAGTACATTCAATACCTTAGATTAACACTCGCCAAAGATTTATTGATAAATACGGATGAAAATATCCAAGAAATAAAATTTAAGGTTGGTTTTAAAAGCCATAGCTATTTCTCACAATTATTTAAAGAAGTCTATCATGTGACACCCACCCATTTTAGGAAAAAATTTCATGAAAGAAAAAACGCAAAGAGAAATTCATGAATCATTTAACAGGACGTTCTTAAGTTTTTTTTGATATAATTTTGGAGAACATTTAAATCGTTCCTTGAAAATCCGACTAAAATAACTTCGGCTATTGAAACCAACCGAATACACAATTTGGTACACATTTAAATCCGTTGAATTAAATAACTCCAAGGCTTTTTCCAAACGCACATTTCTAATAAAAATGGCCACTGTACAATTATGCATTTCTTTAAAACCTGCTTGTAATTTCGAAACAGAAATCCCTGTTTCTCTACAAATGGAATCAATACTATACTGTACTTCAGGATTTCTCTTGATTTTATCTGTCAATAGTTCGAGTTCATTGATTTCTCTAGACTGTAAAAAACCTAATTTATGTACTTTTGAAGTTTCATTTAATTCAACCAACTTGAGTCCTATAATAATATTACAATAGCCAGCAGCGATAAATTTATTTTCGCAAGAATCTTTGGTTAGATTGTTCAATTTGCGCGCTATTTTACAAAGAGAAAGATTGGGAATTAAATGCGAGCCAAGTTCGGAAATATCTTTGGACATCTTTTCCGTATAAATCGCCTCCAGTACACATAATTCTTCTTTCGCTAAAAATTTCTTGAAAATTTTTAAAAGAACAAAATTATAATCCTTGTTAGCAGCGTCCGAAAAGATCAAACATCCCTCACTCTCAAAAGGCATCAAAAAACTTGTATAGGATGGGATGACAATACTTTCATCAGAGCCTTTTGAAAAATTTAATTCCAACGCATTATTTTCTGATAGATTGACACATAAATAAAACGCAGCATCTGTAGTGTCCTGGAAATTAATTAAAAAATTTTCGGTGCATACAACATCAAATTTATAATATTCAAATTTATGATTCAGTTTACGCCGTTCTATTAAACCGCTGAAAAACTGTTTTGATTCGATAACGCCATCTGGTATCTCAAGTTTACTTAAACCGCTCATATAGAACTACTTTTAGTTAATAATATCTTTGTTATTATCAAATTTGCGAAAATTGAAATAGACTTATTATCGATATAAATTGAGAAATTAACGATTTAGATATTGCGATAAAAAAATTTGGATATGAGTTAATTGACTACTGACGTCACTACGTGGTATTATTAAGCCAACAACACCATAACATTAAACACTAAAAGTGCTGTGAGACTGAATATGATATGCGCAAAGAAAATATGGATGTAGAACTGTTTATAGTCAAAGTTTGCGCTATACGATTTTAACCGAAATAGCAACCACCATCCAGCAATTCCAACCATTCCCATACAAATTCCAAATAAAAGTGCCCAAAAGATATTACGTTGCACATCCAAACTCTCCCATAGAATCTCGTAAATAAATACAAAGCATAGTCCTAATGTGATATGAATCGTCCATCCCATGGCTTTTTGAGAAGCTTCTTCAGGAGGCGAAATAGGGTCTTTTGTCAAAATTTCGGCCAACAAATTAGGTTCTCTAAACTGTTTGTTGGCCAAATGGCTCCAAAGAGAACTGAAAAGTGTCATCACACCTACTGATGCCAGTGCTATTATAATAAATGTAGTTATTGACATACGAATACTTCTAATTAGTTATACTGTGCCATTTTCCCAAAAAAAATTGAGAATCAGTTAAAATTAGCTCCGCTCTAAATGCTTAATCAATGCCTTAGCTGTAGGAGATGCGGATAGTGGATTCTGTCCGGTTATCAACAACCCATCTTTTACCACATGAGAAGTAAACGGAATTAAGGATTTTTCGTACTTCCCTCCTAACCATGTCAACTTATCCTCCAAATGGAAAGGAATATTATCACTACGCATCACCAAAACCTCCTCTGCATTTGAAAAACCTGTTATTTTTTTTCCCAAAAGTAAAGAACTATCCATTTTTGCTGCCTGTATAAGAGCAGCAGGACCATGACATACTGCCGCCACAGGCTTATTTTGTTTGATAAAATCAAGAATCAATTGAGCGCTAAGCTGGTTAGATGCCAAATCGAACATAGGACCGTGGCCGCCAGGATAGAATATAGCATCAAAATCAGTAGCTTCAACAGCTTCTAACGTTAAGGTATGTTTTAAGGCATGCTGGGCAAAATCATCTTCTACAAACCGTCGGTTTGAAGATGTGATATGTTCCGTCAATTCGCTTAAGGAGTCAATAGGTGGACTTCCACCTTTAGGGCTCGCTAATGTAACCGTGTATTCCGCATCACGGAACTCATAATAGGGGTCGGTAAATTCTCCAATCCACAATCCTGTTTTACTATCTGTATGAAGCATCCCTTCATGGGAAGTCAAAACCATTAATATTCTTTTCATCTTAATTATATTTAAATTGATTCGTTGGGATTTAGTTGCCCATTTTCATCTGTAATTACGTAATGTATTGGTTTGAAACTACCACCATTACTATCTTCTGCTGAACACGACGTCAAACCCACCAGTAAATCCATTTCCGCCCGAAATTGTATCATAGCTCCAGGTTGAGAAGTTGGTGGTAGTACCTTCAGCTTGCCATTTCTGGCAAAACGCACATTCATAAAAATATTAAATGCTGTAGGAATGTCATCAATTTCAATTCCGTAAGTCATTAAATTTCGATTGAGATTTTCCAAGCAACTCGGATGATAAGTAGGATTGTCGTACATTATTTGGAATGTTTCAGGACTGCATGGCGCCAAAAGGAAATCGTTTCTACCGTTTGAATCTTTAATGATTTTCATCATTTTTTTCGACCGATTGCTCCATAGAAAGTTTCCTTGAGTTAAGAGGATTGTCTCTTCAAAGTCCATAGTTTTGCCAGATGAAATTTTTTCTTTTAAATCTTCCAAGTTAAAAAGAACCATATCACTGACCTGTTGACCTAGTGGATCGATAACCGATAACAAATCGCCTTTTTTCAACTTAAAAGCAGCGCCAGATTGTGGCGGAATAATATGAATTGGTTTCATAAATGTTCTATTTTAGTGTGAAACGGACATTTCCAATCGGATTCCACCTGCCGTCCACTGTATTGTTTTGTTTCGCTATCATTTCCAAAATCGCGAAGTACAGGATTGATAGAGCCTTGCAGTTTTTTATCTCTTCGACGGATGCGAGTTTTAATTGTTTGATAGGTACCCATTTCACGCAGACGTTCAAATTGCCAATGTAAATTAAAAACTACAGTACAATAGGGCGCTTGCCTTGCTAATCTTGAACTCCTTGGATGAAGCCCGACAGTATAAAATGCCCTACCCTTAATACTCATACTAAAATTTTTATCACAAGGGTCAGAACTTACATTCTTGTCCCATTCTTTATCATCAGCATCGTGAAGATTTTGTAAAAAACGCCATAAGCTATTCTCAAAGTCAAGTTCGTTTTCAAAATTATCACTTTTAAAGCAAAAAAGAAGTGATTCGAACTCATTGGAATCAAAATCATACTGTTCAAGATAGTGTTCTATGTCATTTAAAATTGATGCAATATTAGTTACATCATCTAGATTTTCATAGATTTTTAAATGGTAATTGTGCATTGCAAAAACCGTATTCGCCATAATACATGGATGTTTTTTTGCAATTATAAAATTGCGATAGTCCTCTTCAATAGTCATTTGTGATGTCATATTTAAGCGTAACTAATTTTTATTTATCTATTGACATCTTTTAGAAGCCAGTCATCGATAGTTTTTTCATTCTGTTTGTGAAGTACCACCATATCTCCAGTAGTTTCAAAAACAACAGCTTTAATTTCACTTAAATTGACCACATTGGCTTCCCGAAGCTTGGATCTCAAATCGCCTTCCGTTACTCTTACTTTTTTCAAATTTTCCCATAGGATAGTCTGACCATCCATTAAAAGCGTAGGCTCGTTATCTATAATTTTTTTAAACCATTTATAACGTCTTAAATAGGCTGCAAGCAATTGCAAGCCGTAAACCATCACTAATGAGGTTGCACCTTCCAAAAAACTAACGGATTCTGTTAAAACTGTGGTAGCGATGATAGAACCAACCGCAACAGTCATAGCAAAATCAAAACTTGACATTTTAGAAAAACTGCGTTTTCCGAAAATTCGTGTATAGAGTATGATGACGCTATAGATTGCTATACTCGAAAGTAGTATTAACAAAAAAGATTTTTTGGAAATTTCAAATAAGTCAACAAAGGCATCTAAAATGGAATAATCCACACACATAAAATTCATAATCATTTTTTTAAAAATTTAGAAATAAAAAGTTTGGAATTTATTTAAAACTATAACCTGACAAATTGATTACTAATTTTAACTATTGCTTAAGAAAATATCAAAGGTAAAAGCTCCCGAGAGACAATAGAATGCCAACGGGAGCTTTACACAAAAACCAGCTAATTTATTTCTTTTTAGTTGGTGTTGCCGTTTTTTTGCTTGATGGCGATTTTTTTACGTCACTATTTTTAGCATCACTTTTTTTAACATCCTTTTTTTGTGCGTCTTTTTTTTTGTCTTGCGTGCTCATACTTTCTTTGTTTAAATGTTTATATAAAAATACTACCAACCATCTTCAAATAAGTGTTCAAAAAATAAAATTAGGAGCCGTAAAAATTTTTGAGATACATTATATATTAATTCGCAAAAAGCACATGAGAATAAATTTTCCAATAATTCTCGAAGTGTGTCAATAATCAATTATCCTAACAAGAAAAAAAGCATGGTATCCATTGCCATGCTTTGTGGAATTTTCAAGTTAGTGTTCTAATCATTTACGATTAAAGCATGGATGACTCCTGGTATCCATCCTATTAAAGTAAGTAGTATGTTTAGAAAAAATGCTCCTCCTAGCCCGCGCTTCATGAATACTGCAACGGGTGGTAATAAAATGCTCAATATGATTGTTAATAATGACATAGTTTTAGTTTTAGTTTTAAGTTTTAATAATTAGTTTCGTTATCGTTAATTAAATTTTGGTCATGCTCTTCATTGACCGTCAATAATGGCGCACCTATCGCACCTCCACCAAAAGCGGCGAGTGCACCTAAAAGCAATATGATAAACAGATAAACACTAGCCTTACCCAAACCGTCTGATATCTTTTCACTTGCTTGGACGGCATCTTGTTTAGCTTCTGCATAGGTGTTTTCAATCTTCTTAACTGTTTTTTCTATCTTTCTGTCCCATTTAGTAATGACACCTTCAATTTCAGATTCTGACAATTCTGTATTATTCGCTAAATAATCCTTGATTTCTTCCTTATTCAGATAGTCTTTATTTCCTTCAACCATTATTTTCAAATCGCCATCGTCGTCTAAATCAACGGATACATCATTGATAAATTCTGAAACTTTATCTTTCAAATCCAACTGCTTTACCAATTTGGAAGTTTCACTTTGGGTTGTGTTCATCGCCTCTTTCACTTCTTCTTTGCTATCGCTGGGAAGAACATTATAACGTTCTGCAGATTCAATAATCTGAAACATTTCATCTTTAATACTTCCAAAAGTGAAATCAGAGTCTTTTTGCGACATTTTTTGGGCATTTTTGAGATTGACTACGACCTCTTTAGCATCAGAACCGCCAAAAGCGGAGGACACCAAAGAACCAACTCCAGAAAAAATAGTTCCTGCGAAACTAACGACCAAATAGACCGAGATAAGGAGATAAAGTCCCCAAGCAAGAAAACCATGTATTCCGCCATCAGCATTACTTGGCAATCCAGCAGAGCGAGCTGCAATTAGCCCTCCTACAAATAAGGCAGATAAGTTGGATAAAATCCACCATATTAATGTTCCTGTTCCGAGACCATCAAAGGGTTGGTTATCTGTCATTGGATCTATGGTATTCAGTCCAAGTCCCAATCCTAAAAGATGTAATAAGAATGAAATGACGATTGCTGTCAGGGCGCCAGCAAAAACGCCACCCCATGAAATTCGTGAAAATCTTTCTCGAACCGTTTTTAAGTTGGTGTTGATTACATGCATAAATTAAGTTTTTAATTAATATTGATTGTTATTTGTGTATCAATAATATATAATATCAATCACGAGATATTGAGCTCTAAAAAATAAAATCTTTGCTCCATAAAAAATAGGCGAACAACAAAAAACCAATAATCAAATAGGGTTACCTGATTATTGGTTTTGAAATTTACAAATTCTCTAAAACGATTTTATTTCAATCGCATATGACTTTCACATTATAACTTTATGACAAAATCAAATCATATTATACAGGAATTTTTTCAGCATTTGCCATCCGATCCCAATTCCTGTGTTTTGATATTGCCTTGATAAATTGGGAAGGATTTTTATTTATAAAAATAGCCTCATCATTTCTAAATTGGGAAACAAACGTTTCCTTAATCAACTCATCGCCTTCATGGTCGGCAGCAATAGCTTTACAATGTTTAAAAGCTTCATTCACGAATTTTATAAATTTCTTTTCGCTCTTAAGCGCTTCAATGGATTTGGCTCCTCCAGGGATATATACGGCATCATATAACACACTTTCAGTAGTTGCAATAGCGGCATCCACTTTATGCTCCATTCCGTTATCGCATGTGACCATGCCGCCATGTGGTGCAATTATCTTTATCATAGCCTTTTCTTTTTTCAAGGCATTGGTCATTGCTTTAAAATCTTTCATTGAAAAACCATCACCCACTAAAACAGCTACCTGTCGGGTTGCAATAGATTCAAACTTTGTATTTGCCTGACTCAATGCTGGATCTTTGTCCAAATAATTTTTCTTTTTGGGTGGTTGGAATTTTTCGACATCTGCATCTGCTCCAATTGCTTGATTTAATGGTTCGTCTATAGTTTTCGGCACCTTCAAACCAAGGTTTTTAGCGACTTTCTTTGCTAGATCTACATCAATCTGATTAAGGATATAAAGCATTCGTTTTTTAATTTCATCATGATTGCACTTACCCAACTCAAACGTGTAAGCTTCCGCAACATGGTGTTGTTCCCAATCCGCAAGACTACGATAGAACAATGCCGGCTGCGAAAAATGGTCACTAAAGCTCTCGCTCCGTGTTCTTATTTTTTTTGCATCGATACGTTCTTCATAAGATGTAAAACCACCTTGAGCCATTTTGGCAAGGTGTGGACAACCACCACTCAAACTATTAGGAAAATAGGCGGTCTGACCTTTTGGTATGTCCATTTGCATATGACCATCGCGTTGGTTATTATGAACTGGCGCAATTGGCCTATTGATAGGTATTTGATGGAAATTAGGACTTCCCAAACGTGACAATTGCGTATCACGATAGGAAAATAAACGACCTTGTAATAAGGGATCATTAGTAAAATCAATGCCAGGAACAATATGTCCAGGCAGAAACGCCACTTGCTCGGTTTCCGCAAAGAAGTTTTCAGGGTTTCGGTTCAAGGTCATTTTACCTATGATTTTCACGGGGACCATGTCTTCAGGAATTAACTTGGTTGGGTCCAAAAGGTCGAAATCAAATTTATGCTCGTCTTCCTCTGCAACAACTTGAATACCCAACTCCCATTCTGGAAATTGTCCAGCATCAATAGCGTCCCACAAATCACGACGATGAAAATCTGAATCAGCACCACTAATCTTAACTGCCTCATCCCACGTTACGGAATGTACACCAAGTAATGGTTTCCAATGGAATTTAACAAAATGTGAAATTCCTTCCTTATTAATAAGCCGAAATGTATGAATTCCAAATCCTTCCATCATTCTCAAACTTCGTGGAATTGCGCGGTCGCTCATCAACCAAATTTGATTATGCATCGTTTCGGTGGTTCTAGATATGAAATCATAAAACGTATCATGGGCAGAAGCGGCTTGTGGAATTGCCTTATTCGGTTCTGGTTTAACAGCATGTATTAAATCTGGAAATTTCATCGCATCCTGAATAAAGAAAATAGGCATATTGTTACCCACTAAATCCCAAGTGCCTTCCTCTGTGTAAAACTTTACGGCAAACCCACGAACATCGCGCGCCAAATCCGTAGACCCTTTTGAACCCGCAACGGTCGAAAATCGGACAAAAACAGGGGTTTTTCGTGAAACATCGGTAAATATTCCTGCCTTGCTATACTCTTCAATACTTTCATACAACTCGAATATTCCATGAGCACCACTTCCTCTTGCGTGCACAATTCTTTCTGGGATGCGCTCATGGTCGAAGTGCGTTATTTTTTCACGAAGTAAGAAATCCTCCAGCAAGGTCGAACCACGCTCGCCAGATTTTAACGAATTATTAGTGTCATTTACTTTTAATCCTTGATTGGTAGTCATGGTCTTGTTTTTACCATCCTTAAAGTTACTTTCTAAATCTTGTATTTTTTTAGAATCGGTATCGGCAGCTTTCTTGTTGCTCATGGAGTTTATTTTTTGAATTTATATTGAAATTTTAATCGGATGTAAATTCCGTTTTTTTCTCAATAAAAATTAACAGTAAAAAAAAAAAATCGAGCGTTATAAAAGAAAACAACTAAATAACATTGGTTAGCGGTCCATGTCATATCACAAAAAATTTGAAATGATTCAAAATTTTATTTAGTGCAACTTTTTTTAGTGCTACTTTATATTTTCATAGTGTCAATTACAAAACAGTTTACAATTTAGTTTTGCAACACAACGGTTAATTTTTAAAACCGTTATCATATTTGATAGCTATGATTGTCCATTATATAACACTTTTCTTTATTGCTTTGCTATGCCTAAATTTTGTCGGAATTTTATGTCTTGGCACTTTGAGAGTTTACTTTATAAAACGAACATCAGTCGTTTCTCATAGCATTTTAGATGAGAACGAACCCTTTGTAAGTATTCATTTGGCAATTTGTAATGAACCACCAAAAATGGTTCTGGAGACCTTGAAATCTATAAGTAATCTCAATTATAAAAATTTTGAGGTTGTCATAATTTCCAACAACACTACCAACGTCGATTCATGGAAACCTATCATGGATTATTCGAGAACAATTCCAAATTATAAATTCTTTCATTTTAATACAATTGAAGGTTATAAGGCAGGAGCGTTGAACGCGGCACTCGAAAAAACATCCGGGTCTGCTGATTATATTTTTACTATTGATTCCGATTATCAGCTAAATGTAGATGCTTTGAATATTGCTATAGGCACCTTGATTGACAGACAGGTTGATTTGCTGCAATTTCCACAGGACTATCGAAATATTTGTGAGAATACCGAAGGCTTACAGGTTAATTACAAACATTATTTTGAATGCTATCTTTCTGCAATGAATGGCGAAAAATATGGTCTTCCCACAGGAACCCTTACGCTGATAAAAAGAGAGGTATTCGACAACAATTTATGCTGGCCAACGACCACGATTACAGAGGATGCCCATTTTGGACTGGAATTATTGAGCAGAAATCTAAAAATCGGCTATTGCAACAAGAGTATCGGTTTGGGTGTAATGCCAACCACTATTGACGATTATAATAAGCAATTTAAACGTTGGATATTTGGAAATTTTCAAACCTTAATGTTAAGTTTTGGGAAAGGCGGGATTAATTTTCATCAAAAACTTCGCGTATTTACTATGCTTTCAGCGTGGATTAATTTATTGGCCATTCCAATTGTATTGACTTTTGCTTCTGTACCTCTGTTATTATTCGACACACATAACCATTCAATACTTTATATCTTGATAATAATATCAATAACAACACATTTGGCTGTACAATTGTTTCTGTTTTCAATAACGTCCAAACACCAAGCTCATATAACGTTGAAGGCTCTTTTGGTTCATATTGGAACTATTGAAATTGGATCGTTTTACTGGTTAAGTTATTTCAAAAACTCCGAGAAACCTTTTGTAAGAACCAATAAAACCTTAACCATCACCAAAGGTTCGATTGGGTTTTTTATGATGCCTATTCTATTATTCATTTGCTCCATCATCTATTTGATCAACGATTTCAAGATTTTGGGACTTGCGTTAATGGGAATAGCAATCATTGCTGTTGTAGGAAAATTGCAATTGAAACATGAACTGTTTCATTCTAAATTTAATCTTTTTAAAAATTAACCACATGAAAATTGGAATTATTGCCCATGACGCCCATCCTATTGCAGAGCCTTTTCAGGGAGGTTTGGAAATGTTGACCTTCCTTCTTGTTAATGAATTAGTGAAGCGTGGTCATGAAGTAACAACGCTGTGCAATATGGGTTCTGATTTAAAAGGAAAAATGGTTTACTATGATTCAGAATTTCAAGGTATGGATAATGAAAATTTATTATTACCACTTGACCGTTTCGGTAATTTCTATAAGTCTCTTGGAGAGTTTTTAAGGGAGGAATTTGATATTATTCACAATAATTCCTTAAACCATCATCCTATTGCAGCAGGTAGTCTCATTGATACACCGTTTATCACATCGTTCCATACACCTGTTTTCGACAATCTGAACGTCGCGATAAGAGCTGTTGCAAACCATCCAAATCAAATATTCACTGCAGTAAGCAGTAGTTTAGCAGACGTTTATAGAGTTTTTTTGAAGAATGTATCTGTCGTCTACAATGGTATAAATTTGAAATCATGGGATATGTCAGTATCTAAAAAAACATATTTTTCATGGTGTGGTCGTATCTGCGAAGAGAAAGGACTTCGGGAAATAATGGATTTGTGTCATGAATATAAAGTTCAGATAAAGATTGCGGGCCCGATTGCGAATCAAGATTATTATGACTTGCATATTGTCCAGCGACTTAAAATTTATGATGAATGTGAATATGTAGGTCATTTAAAACAGAATGAGGTTAACGATTTAATTTCTCATTCAAAAGCGTTTTTGTTTACCAGCACATGGGCAGAACCCTATGGATTGGTCATTGCTGAAGCCTTGGCTACTGGAACGCCTGTCATAGCGAATAACATTGGGGCGGCAAGTGAAATCCTAACAGAAGATTGCGGCATACTTTTTAACCTTGAAAGTTCTGAAACATTTGAGAAAGCCCTAAAAAATATAGAAAAAATTGACCTCAATATGTGTCGCAAAAGAGCAGAAGAATTTTGCTCGCATCACACGATGGTTAATACTTACGAATCCATATATCAAGAACTCGTCAGTACTAAACTATTAGTGTCATGATTGCATACTATGCACATCAGCAAGGCTATGGTCATTGCAATTCTGCACAAGAGTTTTTTAAGTCTTTTCCAAAAAAAACCATCGTAATTACAGCTTCTGATTATAATTTTGATAAAAATATTGAAGTTGTAAGAACTTGTAACGAGGACACAAATTACACTTTATACCTTGAGACTTCTGAAAATCTACCAAAGTATGCGCACTATCTCCCGAAATCGGTAGGGAATATTTTGCATCGAAATTTTCAGTTATTGGAATGTTGTATCTCCGAAGACGTGCGTTTTGCAATTATTGATGTGAGTGTAGAGACAGCTATCCAATTTAGAATAGCTGGAATCCCATATGCTTATCATAAAATGCTAGGCAATAGAGAAGACCTTCCACATCAAATGGCTTATGATGCTTCAGAATTTCTATTTGCCTATTATCCGAAGGTATTTGAAAATTCAAAAAATCTGTCATTACTTAATAAAACATACTATTTAGGTTTTATCTCACGTTACAAATTCAAAAAGAAGATTCTTAAACTTGATAAAAACGATGATAAAGCCTACTCTATTTTAATTCTGATTGGAAAAGGTGGAACACAAATAGATTCACAATTGGTGAAATCATTATGCAATCAAATGCCTAAAAGTGAATTTACGCTTGTCGGAGATATAAGAAATCTAAAGTCATTAAAGAATCTAAAAATCTTAACTTTTACACCGTCCATCAAAAAACTTATCATTGAAAATGATATGGTGATTGGATCATGTGGACTAAATCTAACTGCTGAAATTTTATCATTAAAGCACAAATTTATTGCCTTTGTAGAAGATAGAGCTTATATGGAACAACAATACGTTCTGAATGGCTTGATTCAAGAGAAATTAGCAGTAGAGCTGAACTCAAAAGATATAAAAACATCGGTTCAAGAGCTTATTGAACTACCAGACCATCCAAATTTAGAGAGTCTATTCGGTAAAATGTCTGATTTCAAGACAGTTGATAAATTAACACCATTTTTATGAATCAGAACAGAATATCAGCCATCATCATATTTTCTGGAAGATTGGGCCATTTAAAGAATGTCTTAAAAGGAATTGAGATGGGAACTACGCTTCCCGATGAATTGATTTTAGTGGAAATGGCGAATTCAAAATCGTCCTTACCGGAATTTGACATTAACATAAAACATTGTGTTTTGTCAGACTTTGAAGCCGATAAGTTGCCATTGGGACGAGCACGAAATTATGGCGCACAACAGGCCACATTTGAAATTTTAGCATTTTTGGACGTGGATTGCATTCCGTCCGAAGACTATTTTTGTAAAATTAAAAATGACTCTTTGAGCGACAAAGCCTTGTATATGGCGCGGCCCTTATACCTTATAAATATGGTAAACATGAAAGGTTTTGATGTATTAAAAGATGCATTAGAACATCCTATTCGACCCATATATACTAAAACCTTCCAAATAGATGATTATGGTCAGTTTTGGAGTTTGTGCTTTTATATGAATGCCAATTTATTTTTTGAAATTGGAGGATTTGATGAAGATTACAATGGTTATGGTGCTGAAGACACGGACTTCGCATTCAAATGCAGAGACCTAAAAATTCCATTTTTTCTCACGGACACTAATGTCTATCATCAACAGCATGCCTTTATGCGGCCGCCTTTAAATTCGATGGAGGCCATAGTTGATAACTCAAATTTATTTTACTCTAAATGGAATGTATGGCCAATGTCTTACCATCTTCAAAAGTTTAATGACCTAGGTTTTATTCAATGGGAACCTCAACAAACGACTCCTATCAAAATTCAAAAGAAGCCATCCGATTTACAGCTGGAAAACGCCATCATCCATGACGAACCATATGCCTAGTGGTGTTTTTTCAACATACCTCAACTGATTTGACATGGATAACATTAGCTATTATGAAATAACTGACAAAGCAACGTTGGATAAAATGTCTTCATCATTTTTAAAGCGAATGGATGCGTCTCATACTTCAACAAAAGTGATAGTTACCATTCCCGCGCACAATGAAGAAGCATCAATTCTAAATTGTCTGGATGCGGTATTTAATCAGACAACCATAGGCCATAAAGCATTACCAAAATCCGATTTTGAAGTCCTAGTCATGTGCCACAATTGCAGTGATGGTACTTTTAAAATCTGTAAGGATTTTCAAAAGGAAAATAAGGATTGTAATCTTATAGTAGTATCGACCTCAAATCGCAAGGTTAACAATGTTGGCGCCGTTCGTCGCATCCTGATGAATATCGCTTCAGAAAGACTTGCTAATAATCAAGGATTTATTGCCATGACAGATGCCGACACAATTGTTGATACTTACTGGTTAGCAAATATAATGAGCTATATTGATAGTGACTACGGCATGATTTGCGGTAAAATTGAGATTGACACCTCCGGATTGAGTTCCAAAATGGAAAGATTTTTGAAGCTGAAACAGAACTATTTTGATACTGTTCGTCGAATTGAAAATTTACTTCTACCAGATGAAAAGAATCCATATCCAAAACATTTTGATAATTCCGGACCTAATCTCGCGATACGAGGACAAACTTACACAGATATTGGAGGCATTAAACCGATTGGTTTTTGTGAAGATGTCGCTTTGTATGACGAGGTCTTATTCAATGGATTCCCATTAAGACATTGTCCCTGTACGAGAGTAAAAACCTCCAGTCGAAAAGATACACGAACACCTTGGGGATTTGGAAAAGAACTTGAAAAATTTGAAACAGAAGAAATTATTTCATTTGAAGTTGACAGTTTACAAGGAATTTTAGCACGATTGGATATTGAATTGCTTGTAAAGGCTTATTATAATCATAAAACTCCATCTTCGCTGAATGAATTAAAAGTTAAAACCGGTCTAAACCACGAAATTGATACCATTATTCAGCTCAATTTTTCGGAAATAGCGGTCAAACATAAAATTATCAAAAGTTTAGAGCAGAATGACAAATGGACTAAAAAATATCCAAAAGTATCTATTTTCAAAGCTCAAAAAGAATTGCAGACTTACCTAGTGAATACATCGGTCGTCAATAGCGTATGATTAAAGTTTTCTACAGACGTCCATCCGAAACTTTTCATATTTTTCACTCATAAGTACTTCAAAATTGTCTGCTTCCGAATTATAATCCTCAAAGGCTTGATGTACTTCATCGCCTGTTAATGGATAATCCGGTACAAATCCAGTCCAATGGACTAAAAGCAGTCTTCCATTTGGTTTCATTGCAGCGTCAATGTTCTTAAAAACATTCAGGAGAGCTGGTTTTGAAAAATAATAACCAATTTCACAAAGCGTAATCAAATCAAAAATCCCATCCGGAAATTTTTTCGAAACATCCTGGACTCTAAATTCAATATTTGAATAGTCCGTACATGTCAATTTGGCTTCTTGAACAGCAATGTCACTGATATCTGCAGCGACTAAACTCTCACATAGTTCAGCGAGTAATTTTGTCTGAACACCTACAGAACAACCCAACTCTAAACCATTTTCAAAATCCTTTCTTCCTAATGCCGCTATGGACTTTTGATATTTTGCTCTCTCGTAATCACTATTTCTGAAATTCCATGGGTCACTCTGTTTCTCATATAACGTATCAAAATAAGCATCGGATAGGGTATCGATTTTTTGGGTTTTTTCTACGAAGAAATATTCATGAGTTCCATAAAATGGTTTTAACAATTCTTCGGTCATCACAAATCCATTGGCGTCATCCAACACTATCATGCCCAATTGAGATTGATGTTGTTCCATAGCAGATTTTTTTTGTGCTACATAAGGTGTAATATCCAATCGAAATGCTGTGACTTCATTTTGAAATGGCCAATCGCTTTCTTTACCATTTTTCCAGAGCCAAATAGGATATTCCAATTTTGTCAAAGTTGGGTTATGGTTTTTGATTACAATGTTTCCAATTTGAGTGGTTACAATGTGGTCAGGATGTGGGTCTTTCCGCCAAGGCACTGCAATGGTTTTATAGTTCTCGATGCCTACCAATTCGGAAATCAGTTTCGCTTTTTTTTCTAAATCTTCTGAACTTAATAGTTGTAATTGGGAATCCTGACATCTTAAAAAATAGACGTTTTCCGTGGACACATTCAGCATATCGCAAGCTGCCCTTGCCTCCTTTTCTCTTAGTAATGCCAATTGATTTGATGGATGCGTTTTCGATGTATGTGATGCAGAACCATCTGTGATAAACACTACAGAAACCTTTACGTTCGCATTTCGCAACATAGCTATTAAACCGCCACAGCCCAAAGTTTCATCATCGGGATGAGGTGAGAGAACCAACAAGCTAGCTATATCTTCGGCAATCCTATCCACATTCATAAATGGAAGTTGTTGCATATCCCATTCCGTAATTCTATTCTTCATCGGTAGCATGTTCTTTAATAAAATATTTACCTACTTCAGAAAGTGTTTTATCCGGAGCTGGTTGTTTTAAATAAACAGATAAATCTCTGTGAATTCGTTGTAACGGATGTGGTTTTAAAAATCCTTGCAGTCCTATTGATTTTTCACACAGCGAAAGGACTTTTTCGCATAAATCGCTTACAACGGTGCGGAACATATTTGCGATATAGAGACATTCGTCCGGTTTTTCATATCTATTATCATACGCTTTTCCAGCAGCTCCAAGCCAAAGTTCGCCAGTTTTTTGCAAAACTGCAATCTTGGCCATTCGCCTATTTTGATGAACATCATCAGTTCTATTTAATCTCTTTAAATGACTGACTGTTGCCTTAATGCAGGCAGAAGCCCCGCCTAATTGCACAGCAGCAAACCGTAACGAACCACCGGAAAAATCAGGTTCACCATAATAACTGTATGGATATCCTAAAAATTGTTCATCAGAAACTTGAACGTCAGTAAAATCAAAGCGACAACTGACAGAAGATATCATTCCCATAGGTTGCCAATACGTATAGTCCTCTTCTAAATGGTATTCATCTAAATGTAAAATAACCATCTGTTGGCCATCGCGTCCTTGTGCTGTTACGATGGGACGAAAAACATTATTAGCACCAGAACAAAACACTTTAGCGCCTTTTAAAATGTTAGAATGGTTTGATTCAAATATCTCTAATGGTTCCGACGGATGTTCTGAATTCCAAATACCGAATAACATGCCATGTTTTGCTTCCGAGAAATATATTTTCTTTTGGTTTTCAGTCGCATATTTATGAATCAGTATCATGGCGTTGATGTGACCTTCAAATATGCGTCCGACCGATAGATCTCGTTCTCCAATTAGTTTCAGAACATTTAAAATACGTACATTATCATTTCCCGAGTTTGGACTGATGCCGCCATATCTTTGAGGCACATTGAGAAGCATCAAATCAGAACTTTGCAATTTCTGCATGTAATCAATTGGATATGATTCATCACTGGTTGCATATTCGTTTGCTTTAAGCCACGAATAACTATTAATAATATCCTTGATAGCTTTATTTTCCAAAAAATGTAAATTTAAAAAATTACAATTTTGAAAATTACAAAGCATTGTATTTTTAAGCTGCAACTATTAAATAAAAATATAGCTCAAAAAATTATTGAGATCTACTGGAATTTTTTAATACATAATTTATCAGCCTTTCATATAAAACTAAAAGAAAGCACAGCTCTATGACGTGGTTTCGCAAATTCTAAATTTTTTATATACTTTCAATTTACTTATTACTATATTTATAATAACGAAAGTTACTTTGACATACGTAATCATAAAAGTTCACAAATCGTCAACATAGATTGTGAAAATTAGCATAACCCTTGCTGTGACTGCGAACCAGACCATAGGTTCAAACCCCAGTCGGGTCACAGATGGAAACATCAAATAGGTACAAAACCTTGCTAATTATATGATTAGTGAGGTTTTTGCTTTTAGAAGGATTCATTTGACACTATTAGGATTTATTTAAAAAGGTCACAAATCGGTAACACTTTTTTTTAATCGGTCACATTGATCACGGTTAGAAAAAAGGATTATCTTTATAATCATAAGTATTTAGTTGATTTGACTTTCGTCTCAATTATTGTTCAACAATTAAGACGACAACTATGCGTACTTCATCTACATTTGCAATTTTATTTTGGATTTATTCTTCAAGAGCGGTTGATAACAAAGCTAAAATTTACGCTCGACTCACCCTTAATGGGAAACGTGTTAATATTAGTTTAAAAGAAAAAATAGACATTGATTCTTGGAACGCTAAATTCTAACGATGCCAAGGAAATGGAAATCTGGCTCGTAATATTAACCAATTTCTTGATGAAACACGCTCCACTTTGGTAAATTGCTATAGAGATTTACAGAATGAAAATCGTTTCATCACTCCACAATTGATTAAAGCAAGATTTTTGGGAGAGGATGTTAAAATACATACCATAAAAGATGTTTTTGAATATCACAATGATAAAATGGTTCATAAACTGTGTGCAAAAACTTTATGCCATTATAAAACTTCGCAGAAATACATCCTAGAATTTATATTTGAGGAATATAACCTATCAGATATCCAACTTCAAAACTTGAATTATGCATTTGTTTTAGGATTTGAGAATTTTTTGAGGTCATACGAGCCCAAACACTATCAAGGAAATATTGGGAATAATGCTGTCATGAAACATATTCAGCGCCTGAAAAAGATGATACGCCTTGCTCATGATATAGATTGGATTGAGAGTAATCCTTTCTTAAAATTCAAACTGAAATTAGAGAAAACAGAGCGAGAATTTCTTTCAGAACAAGAATTGCAGAAAGTTGAATCCCTTGAACTATCAATCAAAAGATTGGATGTCGTGAGAGATTTATTTATTTTCAGCTGCTACTGTGGAATATCTTATGCAGATATCATGGATTTAACTCCTGAAAAAATTGTAATTGGAATCGACGGCAACAACTGGATAATGGCAAGAAGAAATAAAACTGGTGTCCCGTTTAAAATACCAATTCTTAAAAAAGCAGCAACAATAATAGAAAAATACAGAAGCCATCCACGAACGAAATTTACAGGTAAATTAATGCCAGAACTTTCAAACCAACGATTAAACAGCTGTAAGCTTCCCCTATTTCGAACTGTTTGTTAATCCAAATATATAGTTTTTTTTTACGTTTTAAGATAGGTTGGCTTTCTCTTCATATTATTGCTTAAAAGACAATCTATTTTAAAATGGGCCCAGCGGCAGC